>JAPLLF010001288.1 GCA_026387715.1 Pseudomonadota bacterium | reverse complement strand
TCTGGCGCGCGGCGACGAACGGGTCCATGTCGGCGGTGATCCGCGCCTCGGTCTCGGCCATGCCGGCGGCGATCTTCGCGCGCTCGACCGGGTCCTTCGACAGGATCTCGAAGTCGTCGTCGAGCTTGGTGTTGAACGCCGCGATCGCGAGCGTGCGCCCCTCCATCACCGACAGGCGCGACAGGCTGGTCGACAGCTGCACGACCGGATCGTATGGCATGCCGCTCATCGCGTAGTAGCCCGCGCCGGACGCCTTGCGCAGCAGCACGGTGAACATCGGGGTCGTGTTCGTGGAGTTCGTGTAGATCAGCGAGCTGCCGTACGCGAGCAGCCCGTTGGCCTCGGCCTCGCGCCCGATGTCGAAGCCCGAGATGTCCTGCAGCCAGACGAGCGGGATGCCGTCGTCGTTGCACGCGCGCGAGAACGCCGCGATCTTGGCGATGCCGGCGCGGTAGAGGATGCCCGACGGCCGCTGCTTGCCCGGGTGCTCCGGATCGCCGACGAGGCCCTGGCGGTTGATCACGAAGCCGGCGTAGAGCCCGGCGACGCGGCCGATGCCGCAGATCATCTCCTCGCCGACCTCCGGCATGACCTCCCAGAACATCGACTGATCGACGAGCCGGGCGAGCACCTGGTGCGCGTCGTACGCCTCGCGATGATCGGTCGGGATCAGGCCGCCGAGCTCGGCCGGCGCGAACCGCGGCTCCATCGGCGCCACGTCGCCGCGATAGAACGGCGCGCCGCTCGACGGCAGCCGCGTGATGTCGCGCCGGATGCATGCGAGCAGGGTCTCGTCGTCCGGAACCCGGACGTCCGCGCACCCCGAGCGATGCACGTGCACCTCGGGGCCGCCGATGTCGAGCGACGTGATCTTCTGCGACTTGGCGCCCTTGATGAGCGCCGCGCCGGCGATGACCATGTACGCCTGCTCGGTCATGTACACGCGGTCGGAGATCATCGGCATGTAGCCGCCGCCCGCGATGCAGTCGCCGAACACGCCGGCGATCTGCGGCACGCCGTTGGCCGACAGCAGCGAGTTCATCTTGAAGATGTGCCCGGCCCCGCGCGCGCCGGGGAACGCCTTGCTCTGCTCGGGGAGGAACAGGCCCGAGCAATCGACGAGGTAGATCGTCGGCAGGCGCAGCTTGAGCGCCATCATCTGCGCGCGCTGGATCTTCTCGGGGCTGCGCGGCCACCACGCGCCCGACGCGACGGTGTTGTCGTTCGCGATCACCATGCACCAGCGACCCTCGACCCGCGCGAACGCGGTGACGACGCCCGCGCCGGGCGACTTCTGATCGCCCGGGAACACGTCGCCGTAGTTGACGAACGTGCCGACCTCGAACGCGCGCGTCCCCGGATCGCACAGCCGCTCGAGCCGCTCGCGCGCGGTCAGCTTGCCCTTCTTGTGGACGCGGTCGACGTAGGTCGGTCCCCAGCCGGCCTCGACCTCGCGGCGCCGGGTACGGAGTTTCTCCTCGAGAACTGCGAGCGCCGCGAGTTGGTCGTCGCGCGTGCGATCGTCGACCAGCGAGCTCAGAGGATCTCCAATCGGGATCAGGGGCACGAACGCCATCGCGGTCGCACGCTAGCACTACGCCGCGGTATGATGCGCGGGTGAGGCTGTCCGTCGGTATCCCGTTGCTCGCGTGCGCGGCGTGTGGGTTTCAGGGGCACGGCAAGCCGGCCGACGACGGCGGGCTCGACACGTCGACGACGAGCGACACGCTCGTGGTCGACAGCCCCGACGCCCACGTCGGTCCGGCGGACTGGTGGAACCCGGCGTGGCAGTTCCGGCGCCGGGTCACCGTCGACAACACCGGGCTGGTCGAGGACCTCACCGACTTCCCCGTACCGATCCGGCTCGCCGACACGACCCACCTGGCGGCGGTCGGGGCCGACGTGCGGTTCGTGTCCGATTTCGGGGTCGAGCTGCCCTACGACACCGACGAGCTCGATGCCGGGGACGCCAGCTTCTGGGTCCAGCTGACGATCCCGG
>JAPLLF010000834.1 GCA_026387715.1 Pseudomonadota bacterium | reverse complement strand
GGCGCGCGCGGTGGCGGGTTGGGACACGTTCTCCGGCCACGCGCCTCACCGCCCTTGGGTGGACGCGGTACACCTCCGTTGCGCGTGTGGGGGCACAATGGAGCGGGTGCCCGACGTGGGGAACCCGTGGTTGGACGCGGGTATCGTGCCGTACAGCACCCTGCGCTACACCACCGACCCCGCGTATTGGGAGAAGTGGTTCCCCGCTGAGTTGGTGCTGGAGTGTTTCCCGGGGCAGTTCCGCAACTGGTTCTACGCGCTGCTCTCGATGAGCACGATGATGGAGGACCGCGCGCCGTTTCGGACGCTGCTGGGCCACGGCCTGGTGCGGGACGAGAAGGGTGACGAGATGCACAAGTCCAAGGGGAACGCGATCTGGTTCGACGACGCCGCGGAACAGTACGGCGCGGACTCGATGCGATGGTTGTACGCCAAGCAGGACCCCACGCAGAATTTGAGCTTCGGGCCGGCGCTGCTTCGCGACGTGCGCGGCGGGTTCCTGAACCAACTCTGGAACACCCACGCCTTCTTCGGCAACTACGCTCGGATGGAAGGCTACGACCCCGGCGCGGAGGCCGTTCCTTTCGAAGATCGCCCCGACTTCGATCGGTGGATTCTGACGGAGCTCCAAGACACGGTCGCGGCGTGCCGGGAGTCGATCGAAACGTATGCTCACTACGACGCTGCGCGGCAGATCGAGGCGTTCGTGGAGGCGCTCTCCAACTGGTACCTGCGCCACAATCGGAAACGGTTTCGCGCGGAGGCGAAGGACAGCCGGTCCGCATTCCAAACGATGGAGACGTGCCTGCGCACCCTTGTGCGGCTGCTCGCGCCGATCCTGCCGTTTACCGCCGAGAAGCTCTACCAGAACCTCGAAGCGACGGCGCGGGAGGGCGCGCTCCCCTCGGTGCACCTCGCGGAGTACCCGAAGCCCAGCGGCGAGCGGGACGTGGCGCTCACCGCGGCGATGCGCGCGGTCGTGCGGTTCACGACGCTCTCGGTCGCAGCACGCGACGTGGCCAAGCTCAAGCTGCGGCAGCCGCTCCAGCGCCTCACGATCACCGCCGCCACGGAAGCCGACCGCGCCGCGCTCGTGCGCTTCGAGGCAATGTTGCGCGAGGAGCTCAACGTGAAGGAGGTGGAGCTGCTCCCGGTGGGCACGGCAAGCCCCGTTGGGTTGGTGGTGAAGCCTGACTTCAAGGCGCTCGGACCCAAGGTGGGCGACAAGATGGGCGCGGTGACGAAGGCGATCGGCGCGGACGCGACCCGAATCGCGACAGAGCTGCGGCGCGGCGCCGATGTCGTGACGGTGACGGTGGACGGCGTTCCGTTCGAGCTCGCACGCGCCGACTTCCTCCTCCAAATCGTCCAGCCCTCAGGCCTCGCCGTGGCGGAAGACAAGGGCAACTGGGCGTCGGTGACCACGACGATCACCCGGGAGCTGGAGATCGAAGGCCTGATGCGCGACCTCCTCCGCCGGCTCATGGCTCTTCGTAAGGAAGTTGGCCTGGAGATGGCCGACCGGGTGACCCTCGCCTGGGACACGGAGAACGCCGACCTCGTGGACGTGTTCGCTTCGTGGTCAACCACGTTGCAGGCAGACCTTCAGGCCGATCGGTTCGGCCGGGAGCCAGGGCTCGATGTGGAGCCGATCGACGTGGCGGGGAAGGCGTTGAAGGTGCGGTTGGTGAAGGTTTAGGCGGAGCCCGATCGCCTGATCGCAGCGCGAGGCGCCCCAGCCTCCTCCTGACGAAGGTCATTGGGCCGC
>JAPLLF010000453.1 GCA_026387715.1 Pseudomonadota bacterium | reverse complement strand
CGCCGGCGTCCAAGACGACCGGCTCGGCGACGAGCGCGCCGGCCGCCGCCGCGACGATGGCGGTCGTGATCCTCTACCAGGGTCACGAGATGTGGATCGGCAACGACACGCTCGAGGCCGAGGACTCGCCCACGCGCTACGTCGGCGCGCTCGGCGATCTCGAGGCGGGGATCGATGCGCTCAAGCTCGACACGCTGCTGCCGACCGGCTCGCTCGCCGCCGCGATCACCTACGGCGACAACGTCCGATCGACCGTCGAGATGGGCCCGGCGGCCGCGCTCCACGGCGCGGCGCTCGGGACGCAGAAGGACTACTACCGGTCCACCTCGCGCGCGCTCACCTCCGGGGTCATCCGCGGGCTCGACGAGCTCGCGAAGGCGACGACGACGCACAAGCTCCTCGTCGTGATCGGCGACGGCAACGACACGAACAACGACGCGGCGAAGGTCGCGCTCAAGAGCCTCGCCGAGCGCGCCAAGGCCGACCACATCACGATCGGCTCGATCATCTACAAGGGGCAGGTGTCGGAGACGTCGAGCATGCTCGACGAGGTCGTCCCGAACCCGACGGTCGTCACGTCGTCGCGTGGGATCGGCGACGCCCTTCGATCGCTGATCGAGCGCGCGCAGCGCGGCGCGTGATCACGGAGCTCATCGGCGGGCGATCCGCACGACCTGGCCGGTATCGGCGCGGAGGACACATCGCTGGTGCTCGGTCTCGATCATCACGAGGTCTCCGACGACGGCATGCCGGACCAGGGGGCTGGTTTCGGGCAGGAGGACGTTCCATCGCGCCTTGCCCGTCGTCGGCAGGAGGCCGCGCAGCCAGCGCTGGTCGCCTCGATCGAGCGCGACGACGAGCATGCCAACGCCGTGATCGTGGTGCCGTTGGCCACGAACAGCTCGCGTGCGAAGGCCGCACCCGTGCCTGTGGCGGGGTCCCACGGCGCCGCCGCACGCCAGGCGAGGGCCCCATCGGCGAGCTGGATCGCGGTGTGGTCGTCGGTGCCTCCCGTGACGAACGCGTGGCCGCTCGCGATCACTCCGCCGAGGCCCTTGTCCGTCGCGACCGGCACCCGCGCGAGCGGCACGGCGCGCATCGGATCGACGAGCCAGACCTCGCCGGCCACCGGCCCGACGAGCACGTAGCCGATCGCCGTCGCCCAGCAGCGTGGCGGTTCCACGGCCCAGCGCGCGACCTCCGCGCCGCTCATGCGATCGAGCGCGACGAGCTGACCTCCTGCGTGCACGAGCACGCACGCGTGGGCCTGACTCGGACCGCAGACGTCCGCGACACATGGGAACCCGTCGACCTGGCTCGTGGGTCCGGGGAGCGCCGCCACGAACGCGATCCGTCCGGTCGCCGCGTCGATCGCGATGAGCTCGTCGGTGTCGGTGGGAACGTACAGCCGCTCGAAGCTCGTTACGATCGGCTGGCTCGTCCGCGGCAGCGTTACGGTCCAGCCCGGCTGGCCGCCGCCCGGATCGTAGGCCTCGAGGGTCGTCGCCGACCAGCCCGCGACCAGCGCGCCGCGGCTCGCGTGCAGTGGGATGATGGCGATCGCTTGGAGCTCGTCGCGGCGGCTCGAAGCGGCGGGCGCGGGCACGACCGTGTAGGTCGACGTCAGGTGACAGAACGCGCACGTGACCGTTCCGCCGCCGCGCCCGAGCGGCAACCCGGCACCACACTGAGGACAGGAGCCGCGAGCGGCGACGTCGACGGATGTCGCGCTCATCACGTCACCGTGAACGCGATGATGGCGCCGACGATCGCGACGATCACGAGCGCGATCCACACCACCTTGCTGTCCCCGGTGCTCGCCTTCGGTGGGCTGGCACCCTCGACGCCCCAGGTCGGCAGCTCGTCGGGCGCGCTCGCGACCGGCGGACTTGCTGGCGTCGAGGCGCGCGCGTCCTTGGGAAACAGCATCTCCCCGGTGTCGGCCAGGAGCGTGACGCCATACCGCGTCTGGATCACGAGCCCGCCGCCGACCTGGAGTCCCTGTTCATCGGGGACCGGGGTCTCCCATAGCTTCGCGCCCGAGGCGGGATCCATGGCGACGAGCTTCCTGGTGATCGCGAAGACGATGCGTTCGTCGGTGCAGACGATGTCGCTCATCAGGTACCCGAGGTCGTCGACCTGCCACAAAAAAGCCAGCGACGCCGCGTCGAGCCCGGTCAGCGAATGGCGATCCGCGCCGGGGCCGTCTCGCGTGACGTGCACGACGAGGACGCCGCCGACCCCGTGTGCGGTCTTGATCTGGGGGTTGTCGTCACCCGTGACAGCCCACCCGGGCCCGTCGGGTTCGCGTCGCAGCGTGGTCTCGTTCCCGGAGATCGGATGCCCGGCGACGGCGCCGAGGAGTCGCTCGCCGCGACCCGCGAGCTTGCGTCGCGCCACGAGGCGACCATCCGCGACGCGGTACGCGTCGAGCGAGGAGCCACTCTCGTCGACGACCGCGTACAGCACACCCCGATGGACGATCGCGCTGTCGATGGACGTGGGCACCCGCGACAACGCGCGGCCCGCTTCGAGGTCCTTCATCGCGGTTTCCACGCCGGTGCCGAGGTCGAGTCCGGGCGCGCTCTGCGCGGCATCGAGGATGCGACACCCGACGGAGCTCACGACGAGCCGGTGCCCGACGATCGTTCGAAACGTCCCGGCGCTGTCGTACGCGGTCGTGCTGCCGCGGCGAGCGCCGGTCGCGCGATCGATCGTGACGAGCTTGTCCTCGTGGGTGCGCGCCCAGATCGCGCCGTTCGGGACGTATCCCGGATCCTTGACCTCGCGCACGTTCATCAGCGCCAGGGCCCACACGCGCACGCCCGCGCAGGCGTTGATCGCCGTCAACTCCGCGTCGGTCGACACGTAGACCCTCCCGGGACCCGCGAACAGGTCGTGATCGTCGGCGAAGCCGCCGAGTTGCCACATCAGCGCGCGATCGATCAGGTGGACGGCGTACAGCACGTGCTCGTGCCACCCACAGATCTCGAACCAGCCGTCCCGATCGAAGTCGGCGCCTACCGCCTTCCACAACCGATCGATGCGGTCGGGGAACGGGGCGCGCGGCTGCTGGACGAGTGCTGCGTGCGGGGTGACCGTCCCGCAGAACTTGCAGGCGTAGGTGTCTCGCTCCCCACCGTCGAGGTATGCGCCACAATCGGGACACCGTAGCTGTTGCACCGCGAGAGCCATCGCTCAGCTGTAGCCCAGCTGCCGTGGCGCTCGGGTGCGCACGACCGGTTTCTTGCCGCAGCCGTGCCACACTCGCGGCATGACGCCGTACGAGTCCGTCGAGTCGCTCGTCGCCCGCATCGACGAACCCAATCGCAGCGCGTGCGCCCGCCTCGTCGCCGATCATCGCGCGCTGTTCGCGACCGTGCAGGGCTCGACGCACAACCACCAGGCGTGGCGTGGCGGCTACCTCGATCACGTGTACGAGGTCATGAACATCGCGCTCGTGCTCTACGATCGCTTCGTCGCGCTGCGGCCGCTGCCGTTCTCGTGCTCGGATCTGCTCCTCGTCGTGTTCCTCCACGATCTCGAGAAGCCGTGGAAGTACGAGCTCGGTGTCGACGGCCAGCTCCACCACAAGCCGGAGATGCAGGGCAAGGAAGCCCATCAGCAGTTCCGCATGGCGACGCTCGCGCGCTACGGCGTCACGCTCACGGCCGAGCACGAGAACGGGCTGCGCTACGCCGAGGGCGAGCTCGCCGACTACACGAACCAGCAGCGCCGCATGGGGCCGCTCGCCGCGATGGCGCACATGTGCGACGTCGCGAGCGCGCGGCTCTGGTTCGATCATCCCGCCGCCGTCGACGATCCGTGGCTCGGCGCGCGCCGCGTGGCGACGTGATCCGCCCCTGAGCTGATCACTCCTCGAGCGCGGCGAGCTCGACGATCGCGCGGGCCCAGTTCGCGAACTTCCACTCGCCGAGGTCGCGGATCGTCTTGATCCCGAGCTGGGCGAGGATCTTGCCATGCTCCTCGGTGAGCCCCTCGAGGGCGCTCACCGGGGCTGCGGCGATCTCGTGCAGGGTCTTGGTCTCGTAGGACTTGTCGACGGCCTTGTTCACGTTGATGGGCATGCGGCATCCTACGCCGCGCTACGGGCGTACGTGCATGTGTCGCGTTCGGACAACACCCCGACCACGACCTCGAGATCGTCGCTACACTCGCGCGAGATGGCGAAGCAAGCGAAGCCGTCGGCGACGGGCGCCAAGGCGGCGGCCACGGCGACGGTGGTGGCGTCGGGGAACGCGGTCGCCGCGCTCCAGCGCGCGGTGGCGGCGACCGAGCCCGGCGATCGTCTCGTGGAGGTCCTCGCCGCGTGGGCGGTGTATCCGTCGCACCTGCTGGTGGTGATGGTGACGCGCGTTGCCGCGATCGCGGCGCGCGAACGCGAGGCGATCAGCGGGCTCGACGTCGCGGAGCGCCACGCCGCCTGGCTCGCCGTGGAAGCGGGGCATGATGCCGCCGACGTCGATCGGCTGCTGGCGACGCTCGTCGAAGGCCGCTGCGCGCAAGCGATCGAGCGAATGACCAGGATGGCGGCGCGCCCGCGCGATCCGCGCTTCGTCGCGCAGCTTGCAGCCTACATCACGGCCGATCCGACGCAACATCGAGGCGAGACGTCGCCGGTGCCGTTCACGTCGGACGCCAACCGCAAGTTCTGGGTACAGCTGCTCGCGCTCGTGGAGGACCGCGGCGATGCGTCGCTCGTCGCGCCGTTCGCTGCGGTCGCCGCCCGCGAGCCCGGCTCGAACTTCGCGCGCTGGCTCGCGACCAAGCTGACCCAGCTCGCCCCGATCCTCGCGGCGCGCGCACCGCGACCGCTCGCACCCGCCGAGGCGGCGGCGCTCGCGGCGCTCGATGCCTCGGTGGCGCGCATCGAGGCCGCCTTCAAGCCCGTCGTCGATACGAGCGCCGCGCTGTTCGACGCGGTCTGGGCGGCGCCCGACGACGACGCGCCGCGCCTCGTGCTCGCCGACTTCCTGACCGAGCGTGGCGATCCGCGCGGCGAGTTCATCATGCTGCAACTCGCGCACGCTGCCGGCGCCCTCGACGCCGCCGGCAAGAAACGGGAGAAAGAGCTCCTCAAGCGACACAAGAAGCTGTGGCTCGGGCCGATCGGAGTGCTGATGCAGCCGCACGCCCTGCGCTTCGAGCGCGGGTTCCTGGTGACGTGCTTCCTCGAGCCGAACGCGGCGCTCGAGGCAACGCTCGGCAACCACCCCGCCTGGTCGACCATCCGCGAGTACTACATCCACGGCTACGCCAGGGAGACGGCGAGGCCGCTGGCCGCGATGCTCGACAAGCACGGGGCGTCGCAGTCGACGACCAGGTTCACGCGCGGTCTCGAGTAGCGGGACGGCGCGGTCGTGCGGAACCTGCTGATGATGTGGTCGCGGGTCGTCGAGCGATGAACATCTGAGTACGACGGGAGGCCGCACCCCTCCTGGCGTTATGGTGCGCTCCCATGGCACTGCTTCGTACCCGCCTCGCTTCGCTCCTCGCGCCCACGCTCGTCGCCTCCACGGTCGCGTGCTCGTCGGCCCCGCCGCGTGCCGCGATGTTGCCCGTCGATCCGCCGGCGGCCCTCTCAGCCCCGGCGACTCCCGACGTCCCCGCCGCGACGGCCCCACCGACGCTGACCGACGATCAGAACTTCGAGGCGTTCGCCCAGCGCTTCCTCGACGAGTACCTCCGGCGCGCGCCGTCCGAGGCCACCCAGATCGGCGACCACCGCTACGACGCCACGTGGCCCGACGTGTCGGTCGCGGGTGACGCCAGCACGCGGACCTGGCTCCAGGCGACGCGGGCCGAGCTCGCCAAGCTACCGCGCGGCGGGCTGTCCGAGCAGAACCAGATCGACACCGACATCCTCGACGACCAGCTTCGCTTCGGGCTGTTCGCGCTCGACGAGCTCAAGGCGCGCGACACCGATCCGTTGACCTACACCGGCCTGATCGGCGAGGGCCTCGATCCGCTGGTCACGCGGAGCTTCGGCACCAAGGAGGGGCGGATGGCGAGCCTCAAGGGCCGGCTCGACGGCGTTGCCGCCATCGTCGCCGCTGCCAAGGCGCGGCTCGCACACCCCGCCAGGATCGCGACCGAGACCGCGATCCAGCAGAACAAGGGGCTGATCGCGCTCGTCGAGACCCAGCTGCCGGCCAGGTTCGCCGAGGTCCCCGCGCTCACCCAGGACCTGACCGCGGCGGCCAAGGCGGCGGCGACCGCGCTGCGCGACCTCCAGCGGTTCCTCGAGACCGACCTGCTCGCGCGATCCGACGGCTCGTTCCGGCTCGGCCGCGACAAGTTCTCCAGGAAGCTCGCGTTCGCGCTCGGCGACGACATCGACATCGACGCGATCGCGGCCAGCGCGCACGCGCTGCTGGCCCAGACCCAGGCCGAGATGGTCGACACTGCCAGGCAGATCTGGTCCGACGACAAGCTCGGCAAGCTGCCCAGGCTCGACACCGCCGCGCAGCGCAAGGCGTTCGTCAAGCAGGTGCTCGATCACGTCGCCCAGGATCGTCCGTCCAACAAGACGATCCTCGCCGACGCCAAGCTGTGGCTCGACAAGGCGACCGCGTTCGTCCGCGCGCACGACCTCGTGCGCGTGCCCGACGAGCCGATCGCGATCATCGAGATGCCCGAGTACAAGCGCGGCGTCGCGGTCGCGTATTGTGATTCGTCCGGACCCCTCGAGGCGACCCAGGAGACGTTCTACGCGATCTCACCGACGCCGTCGGACTGGACCACGCAGCGCGTCGACTCGTTCTACCGCGAGTACAACCAGGCGATGCTCGCCGACCTCTCGATCCACGAGGCGATGCCGGGGCACTACCTGCAGATCATGCACAGCAACCAGTTCAAGTCGAAGATCCGCGCCGTGTTCGGCAGCGGGCCGTTCGTCGAGGGCTGGGCGGTCTACGGCGAGTGGCTGATGGCCGAGAAGGGGTTCGGCGGTGCGCGCGTGAAGCTGCAACGCCAGAAGATGGTGCTCCGGCTCGCCGCCAACACGATCCTCGACCACGACGTCCACGCCGGCGCCATGGAGGAGAAGGCCGCGCTCGCGCTGATGAAGGGTGAGGCGTTCCAGGAGGATGGCGAGGCGGTCGGCAAGTGGAAGCGCGCGCGGCTGTCGAGCGCCCAGCTCACCACCTACTACTACGGCTTCTCCGAGTTGCTCAAGCTGCGCCGCGCGGCCGAGCGCGAGCCCGGCTTCACCGAGCGCGCGTATCACGACAAGCTGCTGGCGTCGGGCTCGCCCGCGATGAAGTACGTACGCCGGCTGATGGCCAAGCGCTGATCGGGCTGGCGGCGGAGCAAGCTAGTTCGCGGTGATCCGCACGAGCGCGGGCGGCGACAGTGGTGCGTGCGCGCCGAGGTAGTCGACGAGGAGGTCGAGGTCGATGCCGTCGCCGACGATCGCCATCGCGTTGGCGAAGCCGGGGTTCTCCGCGATGATCGAGTTGATGGTCGTCCGGTAGGTCTGCGCCGGAACGAGCGGCGCGCCGCCGATCACGACGTCGGCGGCGGTCACGCGCGCGCCCGTCGCCGCACCTGGATGCATCGTGTAGGTCATGCCCGCGACCTGGGCGGGCACGACCCCAGCCCAGTAGTCGAGCGCGACGACGAGGTCGGCGCCGTGACCGTCTCGACGAGGTTGTTGAACGGCTGGACCTTGAAGGCCTCCGCGTACGTCACCTGGCCGTCGACGGGCTCGTTGCCCGAGCGCGCGAACAGCAGCGGCGCGCGCACGCCGCCCCGGTTCATCACCGCCACCTGCGCGGTGGTGCCGTCGAGCATCGCGTCGGCGATCACGTCGCCCATCACGAGCTCGCCCGCGGCCGAGCCCCCGGCGAGGTCCGCGGTGATCGTGCCGATCACGCGATCGCCGATCGGTGCGGCGAGGTCGTGGTACTGGGTCACGATCCCCGCGACCACCGGATCGGGCGCGACGTCGTCGGTGATCGGCACGTTGTGCGCCGTCGCCGAGACGACCGCCTGCGTGGCGACGTCGATCTCGAGCGTCACATGGGTCAGGAACTGCCCGTTCACGCCGGCGCTGGTGACGAGCCGGCCACCGCCGCGGGTGCAGTTGAACGTGGTGTGCGAGTGGCCCGCGAGGACCACCGCGACCGCAGGATCGAGGCGGTCGGCGATGTCGAACACCGGGCCGCCGGGGCTGACGCACTGATCGGGGTCGCCGAGCTGCCCGCCGCCCTGGTGGAGGGCGAGCACGACGATGTTCGCGCCGGCGGCGCGGAGCTCGGGGAGCAGCGCGGTCATCGTGTCGACCTCGTCGGCGAACGTCAGCTCGCTGATGCCGGAGGCGAGCGTCGTCGCCGGGGTGCCGACCAGCGTCATGCCGACGATCGCGAGCTTCACGCCGGCGATCTCGCGGATGGCGTAGGCCGGCAACACGGTGTGGCCCGTCGTGGTGTCGACGACGTTGGCCGCGAGGTAGCCGAACGTGGCGCCGGTGAAGGTCGTGCCCGGCGCGCAGCCGTCGACGGGGTGGCACCCGCCGTGCTGCATGCGGAGCAGCTCGGCTGTGCCCTCGTCGAACTCGTGGTTGCCCACGGCGGCGTAGTCGAGGCCGATCGCGTTCATGACGTCGATCGTGGGCTCGTCGTGGAACAGCCCGGAGACGAGCGGGCTGGCGCCGATCATGTCGCCGGCCGCGAGGACGAGCGTGTTCGGCGTGCGCAGCGAGGCGACCTTCGCGGCGAGGAACGCGGCGCCGCCCGTTCCCACGGGGCTCGGCTCGAGCGCGCCGTGGAAGTCGTTGAAGGCGAGGATGTCGATCGACACCGTCGCCGGTGCGTCGGCCGTCGGCACCGCATCGGGCGCGACCGGCGCCTTCGAACAGGCCGCCACCACCGCCAGCACCACCGCACGCGATCTAGACATGACCCCAGGGTCGCACCCCGGGGATGCGCGACGCGAGGGTTACGCCCTCACTTGACGAAGATGCACGCCGTGAGCACGGGCACGACGCCGTTCTCGCAGTTCCCGAGGATGTCGTGGAACCCCGCGGGCGGCGTCCACTGCTTGTCGTTGTCGCGGTTGATCGCGACGTAGACCTCGTCGTCGCCGTCGACCACCTTGTAGACCCAGTACCAGTCCTCGACGACGACGTTCGTCCGCGCACCGCGCCGCAGCGCGGGGTGTGCCGCGCGTGCCGTCCCTGCACGCCTGATCGTCTCGAGCGTCGCGAGCTCCTGTCCTGTCAGCCCGGTGAAGCGCTGCATCTTGCGGTTGTCGGGATCGGGGCCGCCCTCGGTCCCGATGTCGTCGCCCTGATAGAGCATCGGGATGTTCCGGGGTGACGTCATCAGGAACACCTGCGCGAGGCGAAGGCGTTCGTAGTCGCCGCCGTGCGACCTCGCCTCGGTCAACGCGCGCACCTGATCGTGGTTGCCGAAGAAGTTGCCCATGATCGCGCCGGGGAAGCCGCCCTGCGCGCCGAACGTCTCGCGCGGCACGGTGTACGCGGTGTCGTTCGGGATCGCGAAGTCGGCGAGCGCGCGCACGCTGAGGTCGAACGTCAGGAGCGCGCCCTTGGCCTTCTGGTAGTAGTCCTCGTCGACCTGGCCCTCGACCATGTCGGGACGCACGTGGTACCGCGCCCACCCACCGAGCGACTCGCCGATCATGTAGAACGACAGGCCCGTGGTCTCGATCTCCTCGGCGACGGCGGCGCGGAGCGCGCGGACGAACGAATCGTCCATGTGCTTGAGCGCGTCGGCGCGGAAGCCGTCGAAGTCGAACTCCTGGATCATCCACAGCGCGTGATCGACGACCTTGTCGGTCGCGTCGGCACGGGAAGAACCAGCTCTGGTGCTGCGCGTAGATCGCGGCCTCGCGCTGCACGTGATTGGTGACGAAGTCGGGCACGATCCGGATCCCGCGCGCGTGGGCTTCGCGGACGAGCTCGTGCAGCTCGTCGGGCGTGCCGAACGCGGGCTCGATCGGGTTGGCGTAGCCGAGGTGATCGGCGGCGGTGTAGCCGGTCACGACCGGGTGGTAGCCGTGATAGCTCGCGTAGCGTTGCGTGTCGGCGACGGCGACGCCGGGCTGGCTCGAGTGCGAGTTCAGCATGGGCGAGCTGATCCACAGGGTGTTGATCCCCATCGACGTGAAGTAGCCGTCCTTGATCTTGGCCGTGATGCCCGCGAAGTCGCCGCCCTGCCACTGGCTGCGGACGTCGGTGACCCGCGCGAGGTCGCCCTGCGAGTTGTCGAGGTTGTTCGCGGGCTTGCCGTCGAGAAAACGATCGGTCACGACCTGATACAGGATCGAATCGCGCCACGTGAAGTCGGCGTACGCGACGCCAGGCCCGATCCACATCGGGATGTAGAGCGGCCGCTTCGCGTCGCTGCGGATCAGGTACGAGTACTTGCCCGGCGTGACGCCGGCCGCGACGAAGGTGAACGTCTGCGTGGCCGCATCGAACGCCGCCGCCGCATCGATCGGCGCGCCACCCAGGCGAACCTCGGTCTTGCCGAGATCGAGCTGGCCGGTCCCGCGATACGCGGCGACCACCACGTAGGCGTCGACCGATGACCGCGCGCAGATCTCGAACTCGCCGACCGTCGTGTCCGGGGTGCACTGCGTGGGTGGTTCGGTGCAGGTCTCGCCGGCCGGGCAGGGCTCCGGCAGGACGGGGTTCTGCGAGGAGGGGCAGGCCGAGAGCACGAGCAAGGCGGTCAGCGCGAGGGCGTGGGGCGTCGCACCTCGGACAGTGGCCTTCGGCCCGAAATCGCTCGTGTTTGGCACGTTGGACACGCTTGCATACTGCGATCCGAGCCCGGCTCAGCGCAATCGCGAACTTGCGAGCGTCTTGGTTCTTGCGCGTTGCATTCGGCAACGCCCCCCAGATCGCCGGCGTCGGTTACGATCGCGCGCACATGAAGCGCTTCGAGTTCGGATCGAGCAAGTTCTGGGAAGTTGAGACACGGAACACGGAGCTCCTCATCCGCTTCGGCAAGCTGGGCGCGAACGGGCAGGTCAAGGTCAAGGCGTTGCCGACCGCCGCGGCGGCGGAGGCCGAGATGGCCAAGGCGATCGCCGAGAAGACCCGCAAGGGTTACGTCGAGGTGGGCGGCAAGGCGACCAGGGCGCCCAAGGCGACC
>JAPLLF010000749.1 GCA_026387715.1 Pseudomonadota bacterium | reverse complement strand
TGATCGGCGTGAACCTCAGCGACAAGGAGCGCTACTCCAACGGCCACACGATGATCGACGGCAGCGCGTGGTGGCAGATCTACGTCGACTCGCCGTGGTCTTCGATCATCGTGTGGGCGCACGCCACGGGCGCCGATCCCCAGAACCCGAGCTGGGAGCGATGCGGAACCTACCGCTGATCGCGATCGCGCTGGCGGCGTGCGGCGGAGCGCCGGCGGTCGCGCCGCGCCCGCCCGTCGCCGCGACCCGGGGAGCTGCCGTCGTCAGGCCGGCGATCACCAAGGAGCTGAACGACGACGTCGATCTGTTCACGGCGCTCGGCACGCCGGCCGACGGGGTCGCGGGGACGTGGATCGCGCCGGCGCCGCTGCAGCTCGAGCCAGGCGCCACGACCTACGCCGCCGCGACGACCGACACGACCGCGGTGCGCACGATCGAGCGGCAGGGATCGCTCGTCCGCGTCGCCCTCCGGCTCGACGCGCTGCGGTTCGGCGCGTGGATCGATCGCGGCTGGGTGCTGGCGATCGTCGCGCGCGAGCAGGTCGTCGCGCCGTTCGTCGGTGCCGGCGGCGAGTTCGACGACGATCCGCAGCACCCGATCCAGATCGCGCTGCTGCCGGGGGCGCGCGTGCGGCGCCTCGCGCACAAGGACGGCTGGACGCAGATCCGCTACGTCGGCGAGCTCGAGGCCAACGGGTGGGTCCCCGATACGGCGCTCGTCGACGAACGGACCCCGACGCAGCGGTTCGGTCGCCAGCCAGGCTTCGGGCAGCCGCTCATGCTGATGCGCGGCGCGGTGTTCCGCAGCAAGCCCGACTGGAGCGCGCGCGAGATCGCGCTCGCCAACGGCGCGTTCGTGACGATGGTCCGGGCGCTCGACGCGAACTGGGTCGAGATCACGTACGGCGACGACGACGTCCGGCTCCACGCGTACGTCGCGCGGCAGCTGCCACCGGGGCGGATGCACCGGCCGAGCGAGAACGACGCGGTGCAGGCGATCGTGCCGAACGCGATCGCGCCGAGCGGCACCTGCCTCTACGCGCGCGAGGGCGGCGAGCCGATCGGCTACGTCGTCGGCGATCAGCCGGTCCAGCTCGACGAGAGCGGCCGGGACGGCTGGTGGTCGCTGTTGATCGCCACGCCGTGGAGCGGGCTGCCGTTCGTGGCGCGCGGCCCGCAGCGCGAGGCGCTCGTCGCGTGTGCGCCGGCGGGCAGCGTGCCGGCGCCGTCGCCCACGTCGCCGGCGATCCCGCGGCCTAGCGCCCCGTGAACAGCGGGTCGCGCTTGGCGAGCAGCGCGTCGATGCCCTCGCGCGCGTCGCTGGTGTCGACGGTCTCGGCCTGCGCGAACGCCTCGAGCCGCGCGGCGTCGCGGATCTGGAGCTCGAGCCCGCGATGGATCGCCCGCTTGGTCGCGCGCACCGCGAGCGGCGCGTTGGCGGCGATCGCGCGCGCGAGCTCCATCGCGACGGCGAGCACGTCGCCGGCGGGCACCACGCGGTTGAGGATCCCGAGCTGCGCGGCCTCGGCGCCGTCGACCAGGCGGCCGGTGTAGAGCAGCTCCGACGCGCGCGCGACGCCGATCAACCGCGGGAGCAGGTAGCTGATCGCCATGCCCGGCGCGAGCCCGAGCTTGACGAAGTTCGCGCCGTACTTCGCGCCCTCGGCGCCGATCCGGAGATCGCACACCAGCGACAGCCCGAAGCCACCCCCGACCGCGTGGCCGTTGAGCGCGCCGATCACCGGCACCGCGATGTCGAGCAGCGTGAGGAACGGCTCGTACATCGCGTACGAGCGCTCGTTGGGCGCGCGCGTGTCGCCGGCGCGCTGGATCGTCGACTTGAAGTCGGCGCCCGCGGAGAAGCACGCACCCGTGCCGGTGACGACCAGCGCCCGGAGCCGGGTGTCGGCGCGGGCCGACGCGCTCGCGGTGGCGAACGCGTCGAGCAGCTCGGGGGTCATGCTGTTGCGGTTGTCGGGCCGATTCAGGGTGAGGACCCCGACGGTGCCGTCCAGGTGGTAGCGCACTGCAGGCATGACCGCAGGGTACCGGAGGCAGGGCTGCGAAAGCTGCAGTCCACCTGCGGGACTCGCACTGCGAAGTCCGCATCTGTCCAGTAATTACAAGTACTTGGATGGTGGCCCACGCGCTGCACATTGGTCTGTTCGTCATCGGAGACTGGTCAGGTCTCCTCAAGGAGTTGTGTATGAACATCAAGTCGCTCATCGCCACGTTCTCGATCCTCTCGGCGGCCACCTCGACGGCCGCGCTCGCCGACGCCTCGTTCTCGGTGCACGCGCATGGCCACGTGACGATCGGAACCTCGATCCCGACCTACGTCACCACCGGGCCGACGGTGCGCGATCACCGCTCCGTGAAGCGCGAGCCGATGGTCGTGCGTTACCACGACGACCAGTACGACCGCGACGACCGCGACGAGTCCGAGGCGCGCCCGGCTCGCCCGCGCCCGTTGCCGCCGATCCCGACGCGGCCCCCCGCGCCGGAGCTCACGATCTCCCGCCCGCGCATCGACACCGCGGCGCAGTTCAGCTTCTACACCGGCGCGATCGGGGAGGTCGGCAACGCGCGCGGGTTCGTGGCCATCACGGAGGCCACGCGGATCGACTCGGGTCGCGAGCACTTCGACGTCAGCGGCGCCGGCCTGGTGAACACGCTCAAGATCCAGCTCGTCGCGGGCACCACGGAGCTCACCAACATCAACGTGATGTTCGCCAACGGCACGAGCCAGATGTTCGCGGTCAACCAGACGCTCGACGCGCGCAACCCGACGATCACGCTCGAGCTCGCCGGCTCGGCGCGCCAGCTCGCCTGGATCAACGTCAACGGCACGTCGACCGCGCGCTCGGCCTACCAGATCCTCGGCTCGTGACGCGTCCGGCGACCGCGCGCCCGCGCACGGTCGCCGGGTGGCCCAGCCGCTGCATCTCGATCGTCTCGACTGGAGCCTGTCATGACGATCAAATCACTCCTCGCGTTCTCGATCCTCTCGCTGGCGACGACGACCGCGGCCGTCGCCGACGTGTCCGTGCGGGTCGAGGGTCACCTCAACACGCGGGTCATTCGCCCACGCGTGACCCAACCGCCACGCCAGGTGAGCCATCCGCGCATCGATCGCGCGGCGCAGTTCAGCGTCTACGAGGGCTGGATCGGCCGCGTGCAGGGGCACGGGGATGTGGTGCTCACGCAGCCGACCCACATCCTGATCGGCCGCGAGCACTTCGACGTGACGAACGCCGGGCGGATCAGCTCGATCACGCTCGAGGCCGTGGCGGGCTCGACGTCGATCACGGTGGTCGGCGTCGGCTACGTCAACGGGACGAGCGAGCAGTTCCAGGTCAACCAGCGGATCGACGCGCGCCGCAACGCCGCGGTGACGCTCGACGTGCGGGGCCGGAGCCGGCAGATCCTGTGGATCAACGTCAACGGCGAGTCCGGCGGGAGATCCTCCTACCGGCTGCTCGCGTCGTCGTAGCCGTTACGCGTTGCCGAGCTCGTCGAGGAACTGCTGGGCGTCGGCGAACGCCGGGTCCTCGCGCAGCGCCTTCTTCGCCCACAGCTCGGCCTTCGCGCGATTGCCGCGCGCGTGCTCGATCTTCGCCTCCCACAGCAGCGCCATCGGGCGCGTCACGGGCGTCGGGTTGTCCATCAAGGTGATGGCCCGCAGCGGCTTGAGCGCGAGCTCGTAGTCGCCGATCTCGGTCGCGAGCTGCGCCAGCTCGGCGGCGACCTCGGCGTTCTTGCGATCGACGTCGAACGCCTTCTTGAGCCAGTTGAGCTGGCCGTCCTTGTCGCCGAGCATCGCCGACACGCGGCCCATGCGCTGCTGGAGCACCGCGAGCTCCGGCGTGCGCTTCTTCTGGGCGCTGATCGCCGCCTCGAGCGTGCGGCCCGCGTCCTCGAGCTGCGACGACTGGATGAGCACGTCGACGTTGAGCATCAACGCGGCGTGATCGTCGGGCTGCAGCTCGAGCGCGCGCTGCGCCGGCACCTGCGCGCCCGGGGCATCCCCGAGGTGGTAGAGCAGCAGCTCCGCGGCGCGCCGGTAGTTGGCGTACCGCGTCGCCGGATCGCTGCCGTGATCGGCGTCCGCGATCAGCACCTGGGCGAGCTGGCGATACTCGCCGGCCGCCTCGTACATCTCGCGGAGACGATCGCGCAGGACCTCGACCGCGGGTTGCGCCTGGTGCACGAGCTCGAGCACCGGCAGCGCGTCCGCCGGGCGACCCGACGTCGTCGACGCGGTCGCCGCGCGCATCGCGGCCGCGACCTGCGCCTCACCCTCGGTGATGTACGCGAGCCGCGTCGCCCCGGCGGCCACGCCGTCCCAGTGCTCGATCGACTCGTCGAGGTCGCACAGCATGTAGAGCGGCTCCGCGTCGCGGGGATCGCGCTCGATCCAGTTGACGAGGAACGCCCGCCCGCGCTCGAGCTCGCCGTGCTCGACGAGGACCTTCGCGAGCCGCAGGGTCGCGGTGCGCTCGGTCGGCGCATCGCCGTCGCGCTCCGCGCGGACGCGGAGGCGCTCGAGGCCCGCGATCAGCGACTCGGCGACGCGCTCCTTGTCGAGCTCGTACGCCTCGCCGAGATCCGAGACCGCCGACGCGTCATCCCCGAGCTGCTGGCGGAAGTTCGCCCGCAGCTGGAGGAGCGCGGTGCGCCCGGCGCCCTGCACCGTCGCCAGCGCCTCGCCGATCGCGCGCTGGGCGGCGTCGAGCTCGCCCGCGGCGGCCAGCGCGGCCGCGTGATCCGTGACCAGCTCGGGCAGCTGCGGCGCGCGCGTGCGCGCCTTGCGCAGCACCTCGGCCGCCTTGAGCGGCTGACCGAGGAAGCCCGAGTACACCGACGCCGCCTCGCGGAGGAACTGCACCGCCTTGGTGTCGTCGGTCGCCGCCTCGGCGTCGTGGGTCATCAGCTCGGCGAGCTCCGACCACTGCTCGTTGTCGCGGTACCACTTCTCGAGCCGATCGTGGATCGCGGTGTCGTCGGGCGCCGAGCGATGCGCGAGCTCGAGCGTGCGCTGCACGCCCTTGGGGTCACCCGCGGCCTCCCACATCGTCGCGAGGCGACCGGCGAGCGCGGGCGCTCGCTCGGGCGTCTCGACGGCGAGCAGGCGCTCCATCAGCACCGCGCCCTCGCGCGGGTCGTCGCTCGTGCCGAGCTGCGTGACGACGCGCCGGAGGATCTCGCGATCGTCCGGGGCGATGATCAGCGCCGCGCGATACACGCGCCCGACGTCGGGCGAGCCGGTCTTCTCGAGCAGATCGCCGAGCCGCAGCGCGACGTCGACGGTCGAGTCGCGATGCCCGCGGCGCTGCGCGTCGTCGAACCGCGACCACAGGAACTCGGCGATGCCGTCCTCGTCACCGAGGGCGCGCAGCGTCGACTCGTAGAGCTCGGCCGCCTCGAGGTTGTCCGCGTCGTCGGCGAGGGCGTCGCGGAGGACGTCGAGCGCGTCGTGCGAGCGCTTGAGGCTCTGGATCAGGAACTGGGCGTGCTCGAGGCGCAGCGCGTTGCGCTCGCCCGCGGTCATCAGCGCCGGCAGGGTCGAGCTGATCACGCTGCCGAGCCGGTCGCCGTCGCCGAGCTCGCGATAGATCGTGATGAGCGGCTGCCACACCGCGCGGGTGCTCGGCCTCGGCGATCGGCGCGATCTCGTAGGTCAGGTCACGCGCGGCGGTCAGGTCGCTCGCGGCCAGCCGGCGCTCGGCGAGCGCGAGCACGGCCCACGGCGCGGTCGCGAGGCCGTCGACGGAGTCGCGCGCGTTGGCGACGGCGCGCACGAGCAGCGCCTCGGCGCGTTCCTCGTGGGCCTGATCGACGGCCACGTCGACCGCCTCCTTGATCTGCTGCGCCGTGGCGGTAGGCAGGGCCGCGCGCCGCTCGAGGAAGTCGAGCAGCAGGTCGGCGTCGCCGCCGTTGCGCGCGACGCGCTCGTACATCGCGAGGATGCGCTCGTCGTTCGGCTCGTTGGCCGCGGCCACCTTGAGCAGGCGCCCGGCCTGTGCCCACCTCGGCTCGGCCGTAAACGCCCGCTCGAGCAGGTCGAAGCCCTGCCGCCGACGCGTCTCGCTCATCAGGAAGATCTCGGACAGGCGATACAGCGCGTCGATCTGCGCCGGGGTCGGCTCGGTGTCGGTGCCCGCGAGCTCGAACATCTTGTCGAGGGTGCGGGCCTGCTCGGCGGTGTCGCCGAGCGCGGCGGCGACGCGCGCCTGGGCGTAGAACGCCTCGGCGAGCTGCTCGCCGAGGATCTCGACGCGGCGATACAGCGCGGCCGCGCCCTTGAGGTCGCCGGCGTCGTGCTCGAGCGCTTCACCCGCGCGCATGAGCAGGCTGGCGATGAGCGGCGGATCGTCCTTGCGGCGAAGTTTGTCGATGACCTGATCGACGGCGTCGACGAACCGCTTGGTCTGGTTGGTCCGCTTCGCGAGCTCGCGCGCGCGATCGTGGAGGTCGACGCGCGACGGCATCTGGCCGATCGCGCGGATCAGCGCGTCGAGCGCCTCGCCCGGGCGCTGCAGGTGGCCGTCGAGGGTCTCGGCCATGTCGGCGAGCACGCGGGCCTGGCTCATGCCCTCGGGGTTGGTCGCGAGGCGCTTCTCGAGCACCTTGAGCAGCAGCTCGCCCTCGCCGTGCTTGATCAGCGAGCGGCGCAGCCGGCGCACCTCGGCGTCGGACGTGACCGATGCCTCGACGGCTGATTCGAGGAGCTCCTTGGCCTGATCCTGGTCGGCGGCCCCGCCGCGCGCGAGCGCGAGCTTGTGGAGCTCGAACAGCACCTCGCTCTGGCCGACGGCGTTCTCGTCGTCGCCCGGCGGCGTGCGGCGCACGACGAGGAGCAGCGCGCGATACGTGCGCTCGGCCTTGTCGAACTGACCGGCGGTGCGCGCCATCTCGGCGAGCTCCTTCTGGATGCCGGCGTTCGACACGTCCATCTTCGACGCGGACTCCATCTCCGTCATCGCCTCGTCGAGCTTGCCCTCCGCCTGCGACACGCGGGCGAGCTCGACGTGCAGCGCGGCGCGCTCCGGCGACCGTCGACGACCGAAGTCGGCGATCAGCTCCATGAGGGCGGCGCGCGCCTCGGGCAGCCGACCCGCGACGCGCTGGCCGGTCGCGAGGGCCGCGCGCAGCTCCTTGTCGGTCGGATCGAGCTGCAGGGCGATCTCGAGGGCCGGGATCGCCTTGGCCGGCGAGTCGAGCTTCTCGAGGTAGATCGTCGACGCCTCGCGCGCGAACTCGCGGGCGAGCTTGTCGTCCTTGAGCAGCGGCAGCGAGCGCGTGAGGTGGCGCGCGAGCGGCTCCCACTGCGCCGACTCGCGGTAGAGCCCCGCGAGCATCGTGCGCAGCTCGAGCGCGTCCTCCTTGTCGTCGAGGTTGCCCTCGATCGCGGCGATCGCGCGCTCGGGCTGGTTCGCCGACAGGTGCGCCTTGGCGAGCTGGCTGACGACGAGCAAGCGCTCGCCGCCCGACACGGTGCCGAGCAGCGACTCGAGCCACGGCACGGCCTGCGCGGCCTGGTTGCGCTCGAGGTTCAAGCGCGCGAGGGCGCGCAGCGAGTCGCTCGTCGGGGCGAGCGCGACGACGCGCCGGTGCCCGGCGATCGCGCGCTCGATCTCGTTGGTGCTCTTCTCGGCGACGTTGGCGAACCGCGCCCACAGCTTCGCGGCGCGGCCGACGTCGTTATCGGACTCGAGGCGCTGCGCCTGCTGCTCGAGGAGGTCGGCGAGCGGGCGATGCTGGCCCTTGCCGGCCAGCAGGGTCGCGACCGCGTCGATCGACGCCTCGTGGCCCGGGCGATCTTCGAGGTTCGCCTTGAGGGCGTCGAGCCGACCGCCGCGCTCCTCGACGATGCCGACCAGGCGGGCGAGCTCGAGGCGGAGGGTGAGCTTCTTCTCGACGTCGGTCTCGAGGCCGAGCTGGATCTGGCGGAGCGTGAGCAGCTCGGGCACGCGATCCTCGACGCCGAGGAGGTGCGCGAGGCGCTCGATGACCTCGAGGTCGTTGTTCTGCGCCGCGAGCACGCTGCGGTACATGTCGATCGCGGCGGCGTTGTCGCCGAGCTCGACGGTGGCGAGCTGGGCCGCGCGCAGCCGCAGCTCGCGCCGCGTCGCGGCGTCGAACGGCAGCCGCGCGGCCTCGACGAGGGTGTCGACCGCGGCGCGCGCGCGCCCGCCGGTGCGGTACAGATCGACGAGGACGTCGATCGCCCACTTGGCGACGGCGTCGACCGAGCGCGTCGAGCGCACCGACGACGTGCCGCGCCACGCGGTGGTCGCGCGCCCGAGCACCGCCGACAGGATCTGGAGCGCCTGCTCGCGATCGCCGAGCTTGCTGGCGACGTCGGCGGCGCCGACGAGCGAATCGAGATCGCGGCCGTCCGCGTCGGCGAGGCGCCGCAGGGCGTCGAGCTGACCGGGGCTCGTGCCCTGCTGGTTCTCGAGGGCGACGAGGTCGGTCAGCCACGCGATGCGCTCGCCGCCGAGCTCGAGGGCCTTGCGCAGCGCGGCGATCGCCGCCGGCTTGTCGTGCCGGTGATCGCGCTGGAGCAGCGCGAGGCGCTGGAAGAACAGCGCGGCGACGGCCGCGGGGAGCTTGGACTTCTCGAGGCTCGCCGCGAGCGCGCCGGCGAGCTGGTCGTGGGCGCCGGCCGCGTTGGCGGCGCTCTCGAGGATCGACAGCAGCTCGTCGTCGAACGCCTCGCGGATCGCGGCGTGACGCACGACCGTGCCGGTCGCGTCGTCCCACCGCGCCAGCGACGCGCCGAGGTGCGCGAACGCCTGCACCGCGCGCCGGTTGCCCGGCTCGACGGCGGCGACCGCGGCGTAGGCCTCGGCGGCGCGCGGCGCGTCGCTGAGGTGATCGGCGATGACGTCGGCGACGGCCATCCGCAGGCGCGCGGCCTCGCGGGCGTCGTCGCCGAGCGCGGTGATCGCCGCCTCGTAGGCGGTCGCGGCGGTCGCGAACTCGCCGGTCGACTTCGCGAGCGACAGGATCTGGTTCTCGATCAGCTGATCGCGCGGAGCGAGCGGGAACGCCTTGGCGAGATCGGCGAGCGCGCCGACCGCGTCGTGCTTGTGCTCGAGGCGGAGCTGCGCGGCCTCGCGGAGCAGCGCGAGCCGGGTCTTGTCGTCCTTGGCCTCGGCCAGGCGGGCGGGGAGCAGCTCGAGCACGCCGGTGACGTCGTTGGTCGTGCGCATCGCCTGCGCGAGCGCGTCGGCGGCGGCCGCCCGGGTGGTGTCGACCTCGAGGAGGCTGGTCAGGCCCGCGCGGGCGTCCTTGTTCGCGGGCTCGATGGCGATCGCGTTGCGGTAGGCGTCGAGCGCGCGCGCCGGCTGATCGAGGTGGCTGCGCAGCGCGTCGCCGAGGCGGACGAGGCGCGACACGGTCCGCGTGGTGGCGCGACCCGAGGCGCTCTCGAGCAGGTCGGCCATGTCCTTCCAGCGGCCGGTCTCGGCGAGCAGGTCGGCGAGGGCGGAGATGCCCTCCTCGTCGTCCTTGTGATCGGCGACGATGCGCTGCCAGGCGCCGATCGCGGCCTGCAGGTCGTTGCGCTGGATGTGGTGGACGAGCGCGACGTGGACGAGGTCGGCGCGCTTCTGGTTCGGCGACGCGACCTTGGCGGCGCGGGTCTCGAGCGCGCTGACGAGATCGTCCCAGCGCTGCTGGTTCTCGAGGATGGAGATCCGGGCGTCGAGGCCCGACAGATCGTTGGGATCCGAGTCGATCCGCTTCTCCCACAGTGCCAGCGCGCGGTCGGTCTCGCCGAGCGACTCGGCGAGCTTGGCGGCCTCGGACAGGATCGCGCTGCGCGCGGCTTCGTTGACCTCGAGGTGGGCCTGGCGCTCGAGGACGGCGAGCCGCTCCTTCGGGCGGTTGGTCTGGGCGTACAGGGCCGCGAGGCGACGCGTGACGCCGAGCTGCTCGTGCTCCGCGGCGCCGCTGATCTGCGAGGCCTCGACGAGCAGGTTGATCGCGCCGTCGGTGTCGGTGAGGCGGTCGAGGCGCGTGCGCGCGGCCTCGCCGAGCAGCTCGACGC
>JAPLLF010000050.1 GCA_026387715.1 Pseudomonadota bacterium | reverse complement strand
GACGCGCAGACCGCGGGGGCGACCAGGACGTCGCGACCGCCGGTGCGCATCGGACAGCCGGCAGGCGTCACGCCACCGAGCTCGAAGACATGGGTGATCTGGGACGTGATCGGCGTGCTGGAGCCGACGGCGACCACGTCGATCGCCCCGCGATGAACGACCGCGAAGCCCGCCGGTGGCGCGGTGGCCTCGGCGCGTGGTGACGCGAGGGCGCCGACGAGCTGCTCGATCCGTGGCGCGGGCGTCGACGGCCCACCCGCCCGGCGCCACTCGCCAATCACCACCCCACGCTCGTACGCGACGCCGTCGTAGACGAGCCGCGTGATCGTCGACGGCTCCTCGCGCCACACGACCCGATCTGCGTAGGCCGCGGCGGGCCGCGCCAGGATCGCGAAGGCGCCCGTGCCGACCCGCAGCAGGGCCGCGTCCCCCGTGCGCACGACGAGGTCGGGCGGATGGAGCTCGAGGACGATCGCCGTCCCCTTCGGGTCGCGCACCGTGACGGTCGTGTGCGCCGACGGGATCGAGACATCGACCAGCTCGGCCGGCGTCCGCATGATCGCGACGAGCTCGGCGACGGCGTCGGGATCCGCGGCGGCGAGCGCGACCGTGCCACCGGCGAGGTCGACGGTGGCGGGCGCGATCGGCGAGGGACGAGGATCCACGGCGAGGCGGGCGACCGCCGCGACGACCGCCTCCCACGCCGCCGTGGCGACGCAACCCTCGGGCAGCGCGACGCCCCCCGCGCACGTCCCGCGGGGGGTGATCGCGTGGGCGCCGATCGCGAGCGGTGGCGGCGGCGGCGCCGTTGGTGCGTCGGCCGGGCCGATGATCGTCAGCTGCGCGAGGGCGGCGATGAGGTCGCGCAGCCGATCCGGATCGAGCCACCGCGGCGAGCCGTTCAGGCCGTCCGCGAGGTCGCGCCACGGGGCCCGGTCGCGGAGCTGCCAGCGCGCCGGCGCCAGCGCGCGCGCGACCCACGCATCGACGAGGTACGCGGCGTCGTCGATCGCGACCCACTGCTGCGCGGTGCCGGCGAGCGGCTCGCCGATCCGGATCGTCGTCGGACCGGCCCGCAGGGTCGTCGTGATCGCGCCGGCGCGCGCGGCCTCCGCGCGGCGGTGCCAGCGCGCGCCGCGCAGCGTCGAGATCACCACGTCGACCGCGTCGTCGTCGAGCGGCCCCCCATCGGCCGTCCAGTGCGCCCCGACCCTGGCGATCGCGAACGTCGGCCACGCGAGCGACGTCACGGCGGTGAAGCCCGGCACGAGGGCGCGATCGGTGGAGGGTCGTGGGCGCAGGCCGTCGACGAGCGCGACGAGCACCAGCGCGAGCGCGAGCGCGCACGCCACCATCACGCCGCGCAGCGAGGCGATCATCCCCGCCTCCGCCGTAGCCAGATCACGAGCGCGCCGAGCGCGATCCACAGGAGCGGGATCGCGAGCACGCAGATCGCGACGATCGTGCGGCGCTCGCCGTCGGTCATCACCAGGATCACCCGCGTCGCCCCCGACTCCTGCCGGAAACCCATCCGCGCCTCGCGGATGGCTTCGACCAGCGCCGTGCCCGGATCGGGGATGGTCTCGGTGTCGAGCGCGCCCACGCTCTGGCGGAACGCCTCGGGATCGAGCGCCAGCGGGCACTGGAGGAAGGC
>JAPLLF010000059.1 GCA_026387715.1 Pseudomonadota bacterium | reverse complement strand
GGCGCGGCGGCCGCGGCGGCACGCGAGGACGCGGCGCGCACCGAGGCGGCGCGGGTCGCCCGCGAGCGGGTCGCGGCCGAGGACGCGGCCCGGCGTGCCGTGCGCGAGGCGGCGACCGCGGGCGCGCAGCAACGCGAGCAGCTGCTCGCGGAGGCGCGGATCGCCGAGGAGCGTCTCGCGACCGCGAAGCGCGCGACCCTGGACGTCGAAGCGCGGCGAGCGGCCGCGGAGGCCGCGGCGACCGCGGCGCGCAAGGAGCTCGAGAGCTCGCGCGCGACGCTCGCGACGGTCGAGCAGCAACGCACCGAGGCCGAGGGGGCCGCGACCACGGCCGCGCGCAAGCGCGGCGAGGCCGAGGCGGCCGCGACCGAGGCGAGCCGCAAGCGCAGCGAGGCCGAGAGCGCGGCGAGCGCGGCGTCGCGTCGTCGGGGCGAAGCGGAGAGCGCCGCGGCGCAGGCCGCGAAGGCACGCAGCGACGCCGATCAGCAGCGCCTCGCGATCGAGGCGCAACGCAAGGCGGCCGAGGACGCGCTGCGCGAGGCGCAGGTCGCCAGGGCGGCGGCCGACAAGCAGCGCGTCGTCGCCGAGCAATCGGCGGCGGCGGCCGACGGCGCGCGCAAGCGGTC
Organism: Pseudomonadota bacterium; assembly: GCA_026387715.1. Classification (GTDB taxonomy): domain Bacteria; phylum Myxococcota_A; class Polyangia; order Haliangiales; family Haliangiaceae; genus JABFXX01. Next base: position 2,157 of record JAPLLF010000059.1, on the reverse strand, counting down.
GGAGGCGGGGCTCGCGGAGCTGACGGCGCGGCGCGCGGCGGCGGAGCGCGCGGCGGCCGAGCTCGAGCAGCGCAGCCAGGCGGAGGCCCGGGCGCAGGCCGAGGCGATCGCGGCGACGACCCGCAAGGCGAGCGAGGCCGAGGTGGAGAAGCTGCGCGGCGACGTCGCGCGGCTGGCCGACGAGCGCAAGCGCGCGGAGGCGGATCTCGCGTCGCGCCGCAAGGCCGTGGTCGCGCAGCAGGCCGAGGCGGACCAGCTCAAGACCGTCGCGCAGCAGGCGCGCGACGACGCCGAGCGCGCCGAGGCGCGGCGCGTGGTGCTCGCGAAGCAGCACGCCGATGAAGAGCAGCAGCTCGCGGCGCTCAAGGCGCAGCGCGCGACGCTCGCCAAGGCGCCGGCGACGGTGACGGCGCAGCCGACGGTGGTGGCGCCGCAGCCGACGCAGCCGACGACGGCAGTGCCGACGGTCCGGATCTCGGACATCACGTTCAAGGGTGACGACACGACCGCGGAGGTCTCGCTGACGGTCTCGTCGGCGACGCCGCGGATCGCGATGGGCGAGCTCACCGCGACGCACGCGGAGCTCGTGATCGACGACGCCGAGCTCGCGCAGAAGCTCGAGCGCAAGCTCGACGTGACGCGGTTCGGCAGCGCGGTGCGCTCGGTCAGCTCGTTCCGTGATCGCCGCGTGGCCAACCGCGTGCGCCTGGTCGCCGAGCTGTCGGGGCCGGCCACGCCGAGCTTCGAGCGCGTCGGCAACGCGATCCACTGGAAGCTCGCGACCGCCGACGCGGCTCGCGCGGGGGCCGTCGCCAGGCACGCGCCGATGCGGGTCGAGCGGGTGCCGTCGCCGGTCGTCGCCGGCTTCGCGGCCGCGTCGACGCCGGTCGCGCAGCAGACCGTCGCGCAGGTCCCGCAGGGGCGGCGCCGCATCTACCACGGCGCGACCGTGTCCTACGACTTCAAGGACGCGTCGATCCACGACCTGCTCCGCCTGATCGCCGACACGGGCCACGTCAACATCGTCGTACCGGACTCGATCGATCCCAAGGTCACGGTGCGCCTCAACCGCGTGCCGTGGGACCAGGCCCTCGAGGTGATCCTCGCGTCGCATGGCCTGTGGTATCGCCGCGACGGCAACCTCTATCGCATCGCGACCAGGAAGGAGATCGACGCCGAGGACGAGGCCGAGGCCGCGCGCCGCGCCGCGGCGGTCGCCGCCGAGAGCCCCGCCCCGCAGGTCGTGCCGCTCAACTACGCGTCGGCCGCCGAGCTCAAGACCAAGCTCGAGGGCATGCTGTCGCAGAAGGGCTCGCTCAACGTCGACGATCGCACCAACGCGCTGATCATCAACGACGTCGCGGGCAACCGCGAGCAGATCACGCGGCTCGCGCTCCAGCTCGACACCCAGACCCCGCAGATCTCGATCGAGGCGCGCATCGTCGAGGCGCGGTCGACCTTCCTCCGCCAGATCGGCGTGCAGTGGGGTGGACGGGCGACCGCTGGCGCCGCGGGCGGCAACGCGACCGGCCTGGTGTGGCCGTCGTCCGTCGGCCTCATCGGTGGTAGCGAGGATCAGCAGACGGTGCGTAGCGGCGTCGCGGCGCCGTCGGACTTCGCGGTGAACCTGCCGGCGTCGACCGGCTCCGGCGAAGGTGGCGCGCTCGGCATGTCGCTCGGCTCGGTCGGCGGCAACTTCAACATCAACCTCCGCCTGTCGGCGCTCGAGGACAGCGGCACGGTGCGCATCATCTCGGCGCCGAAGATCACGGTGCTCAACAACAAGGAAGCCAAGATCAGCCAGGGCGTGTCGATCCCGATCTCGGTGGTGTCCGCGAGCGGCACGCAGACCCAGTTCGTGCAGGCCGACCTCTCGCTCACGGTGACGCCGTACGTCTCGCAGCGTGACTGCGCGATCGCGATGTCCCTCAACGTGACGAAGAACGAGCCGGACTTCGTCAACGTCGGCGCGCGTGGTGACCCCACGATCCTGCGCAAGGAGGCCAAGACGTCGATGCTCGTGCAGGACGGCGAGACCTCGGTGCTCGGCGGCATCTACACGCGCAACAGCGGCCTCGCGTACAAGAAGATCCCGTTCCTCGGAGACCTGCCGGTGCTCGGGTGGCTGTTCAAGAACCGCCGCGAGAACGACGACCG
>JAPLLF010000121.1 GCA_026387715.1 Pseudomonadota bacterium | reverse complement strand
CAACACCAACTCTGCGTACGTCACGTCGAACGGTGCGGCCCTTCCGGGTGCGGCTGGCGCGGCATGTGGTCAGGCGGGTCCTCCGGCGGGTAAGTTCCCGGTTGTTGCGACCTGGGCTGCTGACGCGGGGTGGTCGGCGCTCGACTTCCAGATCGACGAACCGAACCTGTTCACCTACACCTACACGGGGGGAACGACGGTTTCTCAAGCGCTGGCCATCGGCGATCTCGACTGCGACGGCACCAAGATCACCTACACGCTCGATATGACGGCACCCAGTGGTAACGCCACCGCGTTGATCACCGAGCCCCCGCCCAACTCGGACTAGTTCAGGGCGCCGACTCACGGCGATCCTCGAAGCCGCCGAAAGGCGGTTTCGTCGTTTTCGGACTACGCTCCCTCCATGAAGCCGATCATCGGCATCGGCATCGCGGTCGCCGCCCTCGCGGGGGCGCAGATCGTTCGCAGCGAGGCGAACGACCTGCGACCGCCCGCCCTCGCCGACGAGCCGTATGCACCATCACCCGATGCGGCGCGCATCGTGTCGCTCGGCTACAACGAGCTCGCCGCCGATCTGCTCACGGTCCGGCTTGTCGGCTACTTCGGTGGGACCGAGTCGACGGGCAACGGCATCGTGGCGTTGGTCGAGTCGATCGTCGTGCTCGATCCGCAGCTTCGCTGGGTCTACGAGTGGGGCGCCCGGGCGGCCTCGATGGCTCGCCACGCCGTGGACAACGCCGTGTTGCTGCGCGTGACCGCGGTGCTCGAGCGCGGCGCCAAGGAGTTCCCGAACGACTACAAGCTGCTCCAGCTGGCTGGTCAGATCTACACCCAGGATCTGGTCACCGACGATCCCGCCCAGCGGCGTCGCTGGGACGAGAAGGGCACGCTGCTGGTCGAGGCCGCGATCCGCCGCCCAGGCGCCCCGGCGAGCATCGCCGTGTGGGCGTCGGTGATGCGGAGCAAGTTCGGACAGCACGAGCGCGCGATCAACGAGCTGCGGGAGATGTTCCTGCTCACCAACGACACGGGCGCTCGTAAGCAGATCCTCGATCGGCTCGCGACGCTGGTCGGTGGCGATCAGGACGAGCTGGCGGCCGAAGTCCAGGCAGAGGGCAAGGCGTTCGAACGACGATGGGAGGCCGAGCGCCCGGCCCTGCCGCCGACCATGTACATCCTGCTCGGCCCCACGGATCGGTCCCGTGGTGTCTTTGACCTGACCGACCTCGCGACCGGTGGTCGCGACATCATCAATTCTCCGCCGGTCGAGACCCTACCACCGCTCGAGGACTGAACCGGCGCCGCTCACTTCGGCATGAGGTTCGTGTAGTCCTTGATGATCTTCTCGGGCACGTCGGCCTTGATGTCGACGGTGAACGTCTCCTTGATCCCGAACTCGTTGTTCACGAGGGTGATCTTGTGACGACCGACGCTGAGCTTGAGATCGCGCTGCGGCGTGTGGGTGCTCGTCGAGCTGCCATCGATGAAGATGTCGCACACCGGCTTGGCGCCGAGCGTGAGCGTGCCGGTGCCCTTGGCCACGACCGGCGGATCCTTGGGATCCTTGGGATCCGGGAGCTTCGGATCGGGGACCTTCGGATCCGGCAGCTTCGGGTCGGGGAGCTTGATCGGCGTCTTGTCGGGCGTCGTGACCGGTCCGGTGCCGACCTTCACGACGTGCTTGGGATCTTTGGGATCTTTGGGATCCTTGGGATCCGGGGTCTTCACGACATTCTTGGGATCCTTGGGATCCTTGGGCTCGACGACGTTCTTGGGATCCTTGGGATCCTTGGGATCCGGCTTCGTCGGATCGATCGCGGCGACGCCCGTCGACTCGAGCTTCGCGGTGATCGTGAGCTTGCCGTCGCGCAGCGCGTTGCCGTCGAACGTCACCGGGCGATTGACCGCCACGTAGCCCTGCTTCTCGAACAGCACCGCGTAGGTCCCCTTGCCGTCGAGCGCCGAGCTCACCGGCGAGGGGCCGAGCGTCTGCCGCTTGCTGTCGACGATCAGCGAGACGTTGGCCCCCGGCGGATCGCTCTCGAACGAGGTCACGATCTGCAGCGACTTGAGGGTGATGTCGACCTTCTCGGCCTTGCCCAGCTCGACGCTGACCTGCTGCTCCTCGGAGAGATAGCCGGTCGGCGCCTCGATCTGCACGCGATGCGAGCCGGGTGCGATGCCGCGGATGCGCGAGGGCAGCTTGTCCGTGCGCGGATCGCCATCGAGCTTCCACTTCGTGACGCCGCCGGGCGTAACGTAGAGGTCGAAGCCGGTGTTGGCGTCGCCGACGGCGGCCATCGGGTTCGCCCCGTCGGGCTTCTTGTTGCCGGTCACCAGGATGACGACGACCACCGCGAGGGCGATCGCCACCGCGGCGCCCGCGGCGATCAGGATGGTCTTCTTGCCGTCGCTCTTGCGGGCAGTGATACCCGAGCCGAACGACGCCATCGGATCGAACATCGAGGGTTCCGACACCGAGACGAGGCGCTGCGAGACCGCGGACTCGCGGGGCCCCGTCTTGCTCACCGCGTCCATCGATCCACCGGCGGCCGGCAGGCCACCCGACGCGAAGGTCTCGGCGAGCGGGTTGACCACCGGCAGCTTGTTCGAGCCGGTCGGGAGCTTGCCGTTGGCGTTGGCGCTGCCGTTGGCGTTGGCGTTGCCGTTGCCGTTGCCGTTGGGCTCTGCGATGCCGATGCCGTTGAGCGTCGCGGCCGCCGTCGAGATCGGCGCGATCATCGGGCCCTTCTCCCAGCCCTTGGAGGTCGACACGAGTGACGACAGATCGGGAGACGGATCACCGGCGGCACCAGCAGCGAGCGACGCGGCCGGGGAGCGCTGGGACGACGCGGGTGACGGCGGCGGCTGCGTCAGCGGCTCCGGCGTCGGCAACGACTTGGAGCGCTTCTGGTTCTTCGGGTCGTCCTCGGGGTTGTCGTAGATCTGCGTCTCGAGCTCGTCGTCATCCCACGCGAGCGCATCGGAGTCTTCCTTGCGCGGGCGCCCGGGCGCGACCACCGGCAACGGCTGCGACAGCCGCGAGGCCGGCGGCGGCGGCGGCTTC
>JAPLLF010000150.1 GCA_026387715.1 Pseudomonadota bacterium | reverse complement strand
CGACGTCGACGACAAGTGCCCGAACATCCCCGAGGATCGCGACGGCTTCGAGGACGAGGACGGCTGCCCCGAGGGCGACAAGAACGATCGCGACGGCGACACCATCCTCGACACCGTCGACAGGTGTCCCGACGAGCCCGAGGACTTCGACCAGTTCGAGGACGAGGACGGTTGCCCCGATCCCGACAACGACGGCGACAAGATCCTCGACGTCGACGATCTGTGTCCCAACGCGGCCGAGGACTTCGACCACTTCGAGGACGAGGACGGCTGCCCCGAGCTCGACAACGACAAGGACCGCATCCTCGACAAGGACGACAAGTGTCCGGACGAGCCGGAGACCTACAACGGCACCGACGACGAGGACGGCTGCCCGGATCGCGGCAAGGTGATCAAGACCATCATCGGCCTGGTGATCCTCGAGCCGATCAACTTCGAGTACAACAAGGCGGTCATCACGGCGGACAGCTTCCCGATCCTCGACGCGATCGTCGCGACCCTGCAGGGCAACCCCGACCTCGCGCTCGTCGAGGTGCAGGGGCACACCGACGAGCGCGGCGACGACACCTACAACCTCGACCTGTCGATCCGGCGGGCCGCGGCGGTCGAGAAGTACCTCGTCGATCACGGCGTCGCGGCCAGGCGGCTGACCTCGCAGGGGTACGGCGAGACGCAGCCGAAGGACAAGTCGCACACGCAGCAGGCCTGGGCGGTGAATCGGCGCGTCGAGTTCATCATCCTCAAGCGTGACGACGGTCTGTGATCGCGCGTAGGCTGGCTGCATGGGGGGCTAATGCGTCGCGCTGGGCTCGCATCGATCTTGTTCGTGATCGCGACGTCGACGACGTCGGTGTCGACCCCGGCTCGCGCCGATCGCAAGCAGCCGACCCCGCCGGTCCCCGCGAAGCTCGAGGACGCGTGCGTCGACGCCGGATGCAAGCAGCACGCGCTCGACGCGTGGCGCGCCGCGCTGGCGCAGACCCAGGCCAGGACCGCGCCGCACCCGCTGCGGATCTCGTACTTCGGCGACTCGCTGACCGCCGACGATCACATCACCGACGCGCTGCGGAAGAAGCTGCAGGCCCAGCTCGGCGATGGCGGCGCGGGCTTCGTGTGGGCGGTGCCGCCGCATCCGTTCTGCCAGCACGCCGCGATCGCGCGCGCCTACACGGGCGAGTGGCTCGTCCACGGCGTGTCGACCGCGGTGCCGGGTGATCGGCTGCTCGGGCTCGGCGGCAGCGCCGAGGTGACCGACGGGGTCGTGCGGCTCACCCCGACCGGCGCGCTCGACAGCGTCGACCTCCACTACCTCGCGCAACCCCACGGCGGGTCGATCGAGGTGCTCGCCGATCGCACGTCGGTCGCGACGATCGCGACCGCGGGCGAGCGCAAGAAGGCCGGCTTCGCGCGGCTGGACGTGCCGAGCGGCACCAAGCGCGTCGAGCTCCGGATCGCGGGGCGCGTGCGGCTGTTCGGCGCGACGCTCGAGGCCAAGACCGGCGCGGTCGTCGACAACCTCGGCATCGTCAACGCGACCGCCAAGGCGTTCGCCCACCACAACATGGACGAGCACTGGAAGAACCAGCTCGTGCACCGCGCGAGCGACCTGGTCGTCGTCATGCTCGGCACCAACGAGGCCGAGTGGCTGCACAAGGGCCCGAGCATCGACGAGCACGAGCGCGTGTTCGACGAGCTGCTGACGACGGTGCGCGCGGCGAACCCGACCGGCTCCTGCGTCGTGGTGTCGCCGCTCGATCAGCTCGACTGGCGCACGGAAACGATGCCGCCGCGCGAGTCGGTGCCGGCGATGGTCGAGGCGCAGCGGCGCGCGGCGGGCCGCCACGGCTGCGCGTTCTGGGACGTCTACACGTGGATGGGTGGCAAGGGCGCGTCGCGCGGCTGGTACACGCGCGGCCTCGTCGTCAAAGACTTCCAGCACCCGACGACCGCGGGCAGCGAGCTGATCGCCGCCGCGCTGTTCGCCGCGCTCGTCCCCTGACGAGCCCGAAACGACGAACGCCCCGCGGCGAGCGGGGCGTCAGTCGGAGTCGGAGTCGGAGTCGGAAGAGCTCAGCTCACTCGAAGGTGCCCTTGACCATCACGTAGCCCGCGTCGCTGCTCATCGACATGTTCTTCATCTGGAGGCCGGCGACCTGCGGCAGCGGGATGCTGGTGAGCAGCTTGCTGATCGTCTCGACCTGGTTGGCCATCGACACCTCGACCGCGCGGGCGAGGTCCTTGTTCGTGAACCGCGTGTTGTTGACGATGTCGTCCTCTACCACGTCGACGTCGAGGTCGGGCTTGCCGAGCTCGATGGCGACGCCGTAGCCGCTCGCCGCGGGGACGATCTTGACGTCGAGCTTCGCGTTGACCGCGGCGCGCCCGACCGGCGCGCCGTTCGACGTGAACGTCGCCTCGACGTCGCCGAGGATGACGCGGAGCTTGCCGTCGGCGGGGTCGGCCGAGATGACCGGCGGGAGGGTCATCTTCATCGTCGTCGTGTCGAACGAGCCACCCTCGGTGGGCTGCGAGATGTTCATCATGCCGATCGCGTTGAACTGCGACATCATCTCGTTCGCGAGGTCATCGGCGAGGCCGATCTGGAAGCCGTGCGCCGGGTCCATCGCCGGGGTGCTGTTGTCGGTGAACACGTAGCCCTGGCTGCCTTCCGCGCCGCCGATGAGGATGGAGGTGTCGAGCGTGACGAGCCCGCCGGTCGGGTCGAACACGATGTCGGCCGGGACGACCTGCATGTCGATCGTCTTGCCCATCACCGCGAGCTGCTTGGGGCCACCGAGGCCGCCGAGCGCCTGGTTCATGATGGGGTTCATCGCCATCTCGGCGCCCTTCTCGACGACCCACTCGATGGTGCTGTTGAGGTTCATCATGTCGATGATCGTGCCGGGGATGCCCGACGCGTCGACCTGGAGGTTCGTGATGTTCACGTCCGGGTTGAGCATCTTGGTGTCGAAGCCGGCCATGCCGTTCGGCGTGATGCTGAGCTGACCCGAGACGATGATCTTGTCGGCCTGGACGCGCCAGGTCTTCTCGCCGCTGATGCAGCTGACGGCGTAGCGGGCGTGGCCCGGGACGTCGAGGCCGTCGATCTCGACGGAGAAGTTGAGGCCGCCCTGCGCCGGGACGAGGGCGATCTTGACGTCGGTGAACTTGAGGTCGTCGACGTAGACGCGGTCGAACAGGCAATCCTCGCCGTCGGGGTCACCGGCGTGCTGCACCGGGTTCATCGGCGTCACCATGCTGGCGACGTCGACGCCCTTGATGATCGTGCCAGCCGCCTTCGCGATCTTGGCGAACGCGTCGGCCGACAGCGAGGCGGCGACCGCCTTCTCGATGTTGCTGCCCGGCGCGCGCATCTCGCCGGCGAGCACCGCGCGGGTGTCGGAGACTTCCTGGCCGGTCACGTCCTTGGCGACCGTGTGGATGTGCGTGGCGCCGACGCCCACGGTGACGACCGCGAGGAACGAGCCGTCGGCGGCGAGCGTCGCGGGGACGCCGTTGACCATCACCGTGGCGATGGCGGCGCCGGTGCCATCGTTCGGGGCGACGCGACCCTGCACGGTGACCGTGCCGGCAGCACCCTGGATGGTCGCGCGGGTCGGGGTGATGATCTTCAGGACCGGCGGATCCGTCTGCTCGATCGGCTCATCGCTACAAGCCGCGAACGCGAGGAGAGAGGCGATGGAAGCGACTTTGAGGAGGTTCCGCATGGCGTGTCCTTCTCTAGAGCAAGGGTGGGGCCAGGTTCGAATCCCGCGAAGTTGCGCATGATGTGCATGGTCGTGCGCTTGGACTCCTATGGATCAAGCCGGTTAGCGGGTGACGCAACGTGTCGTAACATCGCGATCTGCCAACTGGATCAGCCAGCCGATGGCGAGTGCGGACCCCGACAGCCGGCGACTCCCCTAGCCACTGACGGTGATCTTGCCTACACCTTTATCGGTCAGGAGCTTGGGCAGGCGGGTGCGCAGGTCCCCCTGGAGCACGATGGCATCGCCATCGACCGTGCCTCCACAGCCGAGCGCCTTCTTGAGATCCTTGCACCACAGCTCCAGCCTGGTGGGGGAAAGCTCGAGCTTCTCGACCAGCGTGACCTCCTTGCCTCCATGCCCCTTGCGCTCGTAGCGGACGACGGCCCGCGCGGGCGGTGGGTCTGGCTTGACGACGGCGGGCACCGGATCGGGGCCCTTGGGAAGTTTCGGGCGGAGCTCCTCGAGCACGCTGAAGCCTTTGGCTTTGGCCATCGACAAGAGTCTAGACGAAGGTCGTGTGGGTGCGCGTGTCCACCGGGTGGTGGGCTCGCGGCTCCTTTCCCCGCATGTCGAAGCTCGTTCTCGCGTTGTCGTCGGCGGCGCTCGCCGCCTGTGCCGCTCATGCGGCGACCGGTCCCACGGTCGTCACGCCGGTCGCGCCGGTCGCCCCGGTCGCCCCGGTCGCCTCGATCACACCCCAGGCCTGCCAGCCGGGCACCACGTGCGATCTGGCGTGCGAACACGGCGGCTGCGCGTTCGTCTGTCAGCCCGGCAGCGTGTGCAACGCCGCGTGCGAGGGCGGCAACTGCCAGCTCGATTGCGAGGGCGGCGCGGTGTGTACCAGGAGTGCGACGGTGGCAACTGCCGCGCGCGCTGCGCGGCGGGTTCGGTGTGCAACCTCGACTGCGAGGGTGGCAACTGCGCGCAGCAGTGCGCCCCGGGCGCGACGTGTGCAAGCGACGAACACAGCGTGCGCGCGTCGCTCGAGCTGGGCACCGGCGACGACGTCGATGGTGAGGACGACGACGATGATGACGCCGATGCCGACGTCGAATGATCTCGTACAACCATCTTAGTGTCTGTGTTACACTGTTGTGATGCAGCTCGACGTCGTCGTTCCCGGACGTGGCCGGCCGTATCTCGAGGGTGACTCGGTCGACGAGTCCGGACCGCTGGTCATGACGATCGGCGGCGTGCTGTCGAACCTGGAGTGCGACGCCATGATCGCGAAGATCGAGGCGCTCGGGCCGACCGACGCGCCGATCACCACGGCGGCGGGCTTCGAGATGCGTCCCGAGATCCGGAACAACACGCGCGTGATGTTCGACGATCACGCGCTCGCGGCGGCGCTGTTCGCGCGGATCGCGCCCGTGCTGCCGGCGTCGCTCGCTGGCATGCGCCCCGTCGGCGCGAACGAGCGCTTCCGCGGCTATCGCTACGAGCCCGGGCAACGGTTCGCGCCGCACTACGACGGGTGCTTCCGGCGCAACGCGCACGAGGAGTCGCAGCTGTCGCTGATCCTCTACCTCGACGAGGGCTGCGTCGGCGGCACCACCACGTTCCTCGACTACGATCTCGCCATCGCGCCGAAGCGCGGCATGGCGCTGGTGTTCCAGCATCGCCTGCTGCACGAGGGCGCCGAGGTGCACGCCGGCAAGAAGTACGTGCTGCGCAGCGACGTGATGTACGCCCGCGTCGAGGTCGCGTAGCGTCCTAGGAACACCGACCTGTTTGAAATCCTCGTCGTCGTCGTCGTCGTCGTCGTCGTCGTCGTCGTCGTCGTCGTCGTCGTCGTCGTCGTCGTCGTGAACGGCGACGGCGACGGCGACGGTACCCGTTGACCTTGACCTCGGCGGACAGCGTCGACCGACCTTTGCTGGTCACCTGATCACATGGCCTTGGCAGTCTCGGTGCTCCGACGCTGCCCGCCCAGGTCAACGACAACGGTCGCCGCCGCCGCCGTCGCCGTCGCCGTCGCCGCCTACGCCCACGCCTACGCCTACGCCTACGCCTACGCCTACGCCTACGCCTACGCCTACGCCTACGCCGTTCGAGAAGCTTCCGTCCGATCTGATTTCAAACCGGTCGGTGTTCTACGCGGGTGGGCCGAGCCAGGGCGCGAGGAAGCGCGTGGTCTCGGCGAGGATCACCGGCAGCGACGCGACGAGCTCGTGGCCGTCGTCGAGCTCGATCAGCTGCACGTGCGGCTTGCCGGTCGCGAACCGGCGGGCGTGATCGATCGGCACCGCGTCGTCGTTGCGGCCGTGGAAGATCAGCGTCGGCACGCGCACGTCGGGGAAGCCGACGTCGACGGCCTGCAGGTCGCGCATGAAGTCGAAGTCGACGCGGGCCGGCTGCCCGGTGGTGTGATCGACGATGTCACGCCAGCCGGTCTCCTCCCAGGCGTCCCACGCGGGCCCGAGCTGATCCTTCCAGCGCGTCGCGATCTGGAACGCCGGCGCCATCAGCACGAGCGCGAGCACGCGCGGATCGCGCTCGGCGGTGCGCGCCGCGGTCAGCCCGCCGAGGCTCGAGCCGATCACGATGGCGCGATCGGCCGGCCCGCCGATCGCCGTGCGCACGACGTCGATCATCGCGGACAGCCGCAGGTGCGGCAGCGACGGCACGCGCAGGTCGAGGCGTTCGAGGGCGGGGCCCTCGCGCGTGGCGAAGTGCGCGGCGAACGCGCGACCCTTCGTGGAGCTGGGCCCCGACGCGAAGCCGTGGCAGTAGAGCAGGTGAGGGCGCGGTTCCATCGGGCTACTTGCCTGGTGCCGGAGGTGTGAGCTTCTTGATCGCGGCGTTGGCGTCGGCGACGAGGCAGCCGTTCGCGTTCTTCTGGCCCATGCCGAGGACGCCGCCGTACGGCCGCGAGCGGGCGGCCGTGAGGTTCACGATCGCGCGCGGGTCGCCGAGCGCGACGAGCTTGGCGATCGCCTTCTTGCGATCGGGGCAGGTCTTGCCGTGGATCAGCTCGGACACCGCGACCTTGAATGCGGGATCTGGCGGCTCGACGGTCTTGGGTGGCGGGTTGTCGACCGGCGGTGGCGGTGGCGCCGGCTTGGGCTCGTCGACCTTGGCGGCGGCGGGCTTCGTCGGCTTGGGCGGGGGCCGGGGTGCCGGCGGGTCGGGCTTGTCGCGCTTGTCCGGGACGGGGATCGGGATCGGCAGGG
>JAPLLF010000062.1 GCA_026387715.1 Pseudomonadota bacterium | reverse complement strand
CGGGCTCGAGGTCGCGATGCACGTCGCCCCGCTGGTGCCGATCGCGCTCGGCAAGTCGGTCCGCGAGGCGGCGACGCGCGCGAAGGTCGCGATCCCGTTCGCCGACAAGCGCGAGCCGAGCCTGCTGGTGCTCGCGCCCGGCGATCGCGCGCCGCGGCCGGCGCCGCGCGCGCTGGTGTCGGGCCGCGCGGTCGACGGGCACGCGGGCTTCGACGCGGGCTTCGCGTGGGCCAACGCCGCCGATCGCACCCAGCTGCTCGGCTGGATCGAGGCGACGGGCGCGCGCGAGGTCTACGTCACCGGGGCGTGCGCGGCGTCGGTCGCGGGCGCGCTCGGCGCGCGTGGGCGCGTGCTCGGGCCGCCGACGCAGATGACGATGTTCGGCGACGCGCGGTGATCGGGTGACGCGCCGCCGCGTGATCGTCGCGAACGCGCGCGCCGGCGGCTGGTGGTGGCGCGCGCCGATCCTCGCGATCCTGTGGCTGCTGATCGCGATCCCGCTCGTCGTCGGGCTCGTCGTCGCGTCGAAGCTGCGCGGGTGGGCGAAGGACCTCCCCGACGTACCGGACCTCGCGGCGTGGCAAGCCAACGCGCCCCAGACGTCGCTCGTCGTCGCGGCCGACGGTTCGCACCTCGCGGAGCTGCCGTTTCGCGACGGCGCGGTCGTCGGGCACCGCACGCTCGTGCCGCTGGATCGGATGCCCAGGCAGCTCGTGCTCGCGATCCTCGCCGCCGAGGACGTGCACTTCCTCGAGCACCACGGGGTCGACTATCCGGCGATCCTGCGCGCGGCATGGATCAACTACCAGGTCGGGCGCGTCGTCGAGGGCGCCTCGACGATCACGCAGCAGGTCGCGCGCAACCTGCTGACCTGCTGCCGGCGGAGATCGGCTACACGCGCAGCCTGCAGCGCAAGGTGCGCGAGGCGCTCCTCGCGCGCGCGATCGAGCGGCGGTGGACCAAGCGCGAGATCCTCGAGACCTACCTCGGGTTCGTCTACCTGGGGCAGGGCGCGTACGGCGTGCAGGCCGCGGCGCGCGCGTACTTCGATCGCGACGTGAAAGACCTCGACCTCGCGCAGGCGGCGCTGCTCGCGGGCCTCGTGCAGGCGCCGGGGCGGCTCGATCCGTATCGCCACCCCGACGCGGCGCGCGCGCGGCGCGACGAGGTGCTCGCGCGCATGGTCCGCGGCAAGCTGATCGACGAGCCGACGCGCGCCGCGGCGGCGGCGACACCGATCACGCTGACGCGCCCGCACAAGAGCTACGGCACGCGCGTGCCCTGGTACACCGAGCAGGTCCGCCAGCTCGTCACCAGCGCGCTGCCGGCCGAGGTCGCCAAGGGCGGGCTGGTGATCGAGACCGCGGCGCTGCCCGCGCTCGGCACCCGGCTACAGGCCGACGCGATCGCGCAGGCCGAGGCGTGGGCCCAGAAGGACCAGCACGGCACGCTCGCGCCCGAGGTCGCCGCGATCCTGTGGGATCACCGGACCGGCTACGTCGAGGCGATCGTCGGTGGCCTCGACTGGAGCCGCGACGAGAAGCTGACCGGCTCGCAGTTCGACCGCATGCGGCAGAGCTGCCGGCAGCCGGGGTCGGCGTGGAAGCCGCTCGTCTATGGCGCGGGGCTCGAGTCGGGCGCGATCACGCCGG
>JAPLLF010000755.1 GCA_026387715.1 Pseudomonadota bacterium | reverse complement strand
TGGTCCCGGAGGGGGCGGTGTCGATGGCGAGCGAGTGGTTGATGGTCACGCCGGCGGGATACGTCTGCCCGGCCTTCGCGAAGATCGAGTTCTCGACCTTGGCGACCGCGGCGGTGCCCGTGAGCGCCGTGGTCGCGGTTCCGAAGGTCGTGAAGTCGACCGCGAGCGGCCCGCCGGCGATCGCGATCGCGGTCGGGCTGGTGAGGATGGTGTTGGAGAGGTCCGCGGCGCCCGTCACGTGGACGTCGGTGCCATTGCCGTCGGCGCGCAGCTGCGACACGATGAGGCCCGCGACGTCGATGCCGTAGGTGGCGGCGTGGATGACCTCGCACTCGGTCATCACGACGTTGCCGCCGGCGACCCCGACGTCGGCGGTGTGGGCGCCGTCGACCGCGTCGACGGTGACGCGCTCGAGGACGAGCGTGCCCGCGCCCGGGTGAGAGATCGCTGGCTGGTTGGCCTGCCCGCCCGCGATGAGGACGCCCTCGATCAGCACCTGCCCGGTGCCGGTCAGCGTGAGGATGGCGTGTGGCGCGCCGCCGCTCTGGAACGCGATCTTCGCCACGGTGGAGACGTCGCCAAGCCGCTTCGTCGGTCCGGAGATCGTGACGTCGAATGCGGTCGCGGCCGCGATCGTCTCGGTGTACGTCGACAGGAACGCCAGGGCGATCGTCTTGCGGGTCGCCGTCACCAGCGTCAGCGCGTGCGCGATCGTCGCGCACGGCGCCGCCTGTGTGCAGGTCCCGGCGTCGTTGCCGGTGGGCACGACGTAGAGCGCCTCCGCGGCGGGCACGCACTGGCCGCTCGATTCGATGCACACGTTGCTGTCGAGGCACTCGATGTCGGCCGCGCAGCGGATCGGCCCGGCATCAGGCGCATCGATCGCACGCGCATCGATCGCGGGGCTATCCGGCCGCGGCGCGGCATCGTAGGGCGTCGGCGTCAGCGGATCGTGATGACAGCCGGTCACGACGGCGCACAGGACAAGCAGTCGCATCGCGCGATGATATCGTGCTCCGCATGCGCGTCGCGCTCATCGCTCTGCTAATCGCCGCGTGCGGGGACAACCGCGCGGCCCCGTGCGGCGGACGGGTGTGCGGCGGGCAGCTCCGCGACGACGACGGCCGCGCGGTGATCCTGCGCGGCGTCAACCTCGCCAACGCGCACAAGGTCGCGCCGTACACCGACACGTTCGAGCCGGCCGACTACGCGCGGCTGCGCACGTGGGGCTTCACGTCGATCCGCTACGTGATCCCGTGGGCCGCGATCGAGCCGACGCGCGGCGTCTACGACGACGCCTACCTCGACCTCGTGGCGACGCGGCTGGGCTGGGCGCGCGACGCGGGCCTGGCGGTGATCGTCGACATGCACCAGGACGTGTTCGGTGAGGGGTTCGGCTTCGACGGTGCCCCACGGTGGGCGTGCGACGAGGCGCGCTACGCGGCGTTCGTGCCGCGGACGCCGTGGCCGCTGAGCTACACCGATCCGAACGTGATCGCGTGCTTCGATCACCTGTGGAGCGACGACGCGCTGCAGGCCGCATTCGCGGCGATGTGGCGCCACGTCGCGCAGCGGCTCGCCGATCAGCCCGCGGTGATCGGCTTCGATCCGCTCAACGAGCCGCACTGGGGCTCGCACGGCATCGCGACCTTCGAGCGCGACCTGCTGCAGCCGTTCTACGCGCGCGTGATCGACGAGGTCCACGCCGCCGCGCCGCACTGGGTCGCGTTCGTCGAGCCCGCGAGCTCGCGCAACCTCGGCTTCGCGACGAGCCTCACGCCGTTTCCCGGCGTCGACGTCGTCTACGCCCCGCACCTGTACGACCCGAGCGCGGAGACCTCGGGGATGTTCGATTCCGGGCACCGCGCGGACCTCGTCACCAACACGGGCGAGTACCGGCTCGAGGCCGACACGCTGGGCGCCGCGCTGTGGATCGGCGAGTACGGCGGGCAGGGGACGGACCCGAACATCGCGGCGTACCTCGATGCGGTGCACGACGGCGCGGCCGCGGCGCTCGCGGGCACGACGTACTGGAGCTACGACAAGGGAGGCGGCTACGACCTGCTGCACGCCGACGGCAGCGAGGTGACGCCGCTCGTCGACGCGATCGTGCGGCCGTATCCGGCGCGCGTCGCGGGCGATCCCGTCGCGTGGGACTACGACGACGCCGCGCGGACGTTGCGCGTGAGCTGGCTGCCGAACGCGGCGATCACCGCGCCGACCGTGATCATCGCCCCCGCCCGGGTGTACCCGACACCCCCGCAGGTCGCCTGCGACGGCTGCACCGTGGAGCGCGTCGGCGACGAGCTCCGCGTGACGACGGCGCGGTCCGACGTCGTCACCGCGACGGTGTCCCCCTGAACGTTCAGGTCGGCGCCGGCTGCACGGCCGCGTGCCAGGTGAGCTGAAACCGCGGACGCTGCGAAAATCTCGTCGATCGTGCTGGGCTGGAGGTTCACAGGTCGTCGCACGCGCAGATCAGGCATCCGTGGACGTCCCTGTGGGACGACGGCACTCCACCCGGACACCCCATGGCGCAGTCCGGGCACGGCTGCGGCCGTGGCCGGGCCGGGGGCCTCGGTGGTGTGTGGGCCCTGGTCACGGAGGCGTCGACTGGTGGTGGCGCGTCGGTGGGGGCATCGACCGGCACGACCGGCGCGTCGACCGGCACGACCGCTGCGTCGATCGCGAGGCCGACCCGCGGCGCGGGGCGAGGCCCAGCCGCGCCCGGTTCGCCGCCCGTCGGGGGGTTGCTGCACCCGAGCGCGAATACCAGGAGGATGGCCCAGGTTGACATGGTTTCATCATGCCTCGCCTCGCCGAGCGCGTGCGAGGCCCTGCGCGTCGAACGCCGGGGAGCCAAGACACGTGGTCGACGGCCTTTCGCTTCTGCGAGAGCTGGGTAGAGTGCGCGCTATTACTACCTTCGAATCGCTCGGCATCGATCCACGTCTTCTTCGCGTTCTCGCAGAGCTCGGCTACGAAGAACCGACTCCCATCCAACACGCAGAACCGACTCCCATCCCACGCGAAGCCATCCCGGCCCTGCGCGCCGGCACGGACGTGCTCGGTCAGGCTGCGACCGGCCCCGGCAAGACGGCGGCGTTCGCGCTGCCGCTGATCCAGCGGTTGTGCGGCGGCGAACCGGTCGAGCGCAAGGCGCGCACGGCGCGGGCCCTCGTGCTCGTGCCGACGCGCGAGCTCGCGATGCAGGTCGCCGAGGCGGTGCACAAGTACGGCAAGGCGCTCGGCGTGCGCGCGGTGCCGATCTACGGCGGCCAGCCCATCGATCGCCAGATCCGCGCGCTGCACGGCGGCGTCGACATCGTGATCGCGACGCCGGGGCGCGCGCTCGATCACCTGCGGCGCAAGTCGCTGTCGTTCGCCGCGATCGAGATCGTCGTCGTCGACGAGGCCGACGAGATGCTCGACATGGGCTTCGCCGAGGACCTCGAGGCGATCCTCAGCGAGACGCCGGCGACCCGGCAGACGTCGCTGTTCTCGGCGACGATGCCGCCGCGCATCGTCCAGATCACGAATCGCCACCTGCGCGATCCGGTCCACCTCCGGCTCGCGAACACGCCCAAGCGCGGCGAGCTGCCGAAGGTCCGCCAGACCGCGTACGTCGTGTCGCGGCCGCACAAGATGGCCACGCTCGTGCGCGTGCTCGACGTCGAGCGCCCGCAGCTCGCGATCATCTTCTGTCGCACGCGGCTCGACGTCGAGTCGCTCTACGAGGCGCTCGCGGCGCGCGGGTTCACCGTCGACATGCTGCACGGCGGCATGTCGCAGGAGCAGCGCGACCGCGCGATGCGCCGGTTCCGCACCGAGGCCGTCGAGCTGCTGGTCGCGACCGACGTCGCCGCGCGTGGCCTCGACGTCAAGGGCATCTCGCACGTCGTCAACTACGACGCGCCGCCGGAGCCCGAGGACTACGTCCATCGCATCGGCCGCACCGGGCGCGCCGGGCGCGAGGGCGTCGCGATCACGCTGGTCGAGCCGCGCGAGCACCGGCTGCTGCGCAACATCGAGCGCGCGACCGGCCAGCGCATCGAGGCCGCGTCGATCCCGACGGTCGCCGATCTGCGCGCCCGCAAGCTCGAGCTGACCACCGGCGCGATCCGCGAGGCGCTGACCGGCGGCGAGCTCGAGCGTTTCCGGGTCGTCGTCGAGACGCTCGCGAGCGAGTTCGACATCGTCGAGGTCGCGCTCGCCGCGATCAAGCTCGCGCACGTCTCGCAGGGCGGCGACGGCGACGAGCGCGAGATTCCGGTGGCGCCGCCGGCGTTTGGCGGGCCGAACAGCGGCTACAACAACGGGCCGAACAGCGGCTACGGCTCCACCGGCCCCAACCGCGGCAAGCCGGCGTACACGCGCGGCGGCAAGCCCGGCATGCCGACGATGCCCTACGGGTCGAACAAGGCCGAAGGTCGCCCCGGCGATGCGCCGACGCCCAGGTCGTCGTCGTCGTCGTCGTCGTCTTCGTCGTCGTCGTCGTCGTCGTCGTCGTCGTCGTCGTCCCCGCGGACCTCGACCTCGTCGTCGTCGTCGACCCCACGGACGTCGTCGTCGTCGTCGTCGTCGTCACCTGTCCCGTCGTCGCCGACGCCGGCGAGCGCAGCCCCGACGGCCGCGGCGGCCTCGGCCGTTCCCGCGGAGCCGCGCACGTTCGGCAAGACCAAGGACAAGCCCAAGCGTCCGCCGAAGGAGGCGAGCGGCCCGACCGCGCAGCTGTTCGTCGGCGCCGGCCGGCGCGCGGGCGTGCGCCCCAAGGATCTCGTCGGCGTGATCGCCAACGAGGCGCAGATCGAGGGTCGCGCGATCGGCGCGATCGAGATCACCGACGGGTTCTCGCTCGTCGAGTTGCCCGCCGACAAGATCGACGAGGTGATCGGCAAGCTCGAGAAGGCGTTGATCCACGGCAAGAAGGTCGAGATCCGCCGCAACTGATCGCGGGCGGTGCGTGATCAGCCGGGCGCCGACGCCTGTGTGCTGGTCGGCACGCCCAGCTTCGCGGCGAGCGCGAGCGTCGCCTCCGGCGTCGGGCACCGCGACTCGATCGCCTCCAGCGTGAGGCGGCCGCGCGCGTGGGCGAACAGCAGCGCCTTGGCGGGATGGCCGTCGACGTCGGTGACCTCGGTCGCGAGCACCGGCACGCGCGCGTGCAGGAGCGGCACGAGCGCGCGGAGCGCCGCGACCCAGCCGCGCAGGGCGTCGGTGTAGCGCGCCAGATCGGGGCCGGCGTCGCCCTCGCGATCGGCGAGCGCGTCCTCGATCTTGCGCCACGACATCGTCGCCCACGCGCGCGTGCGCAGCACCGGCACCTGATACGCGCGCGCGGTCGCCTTCCAAGGATCAGGCCGCGCCGCCACGGCGTAGATCCGGAAGTCGGGCACCGACAGCGCGGTCAGTCGCAGGCCATGGCACGCGCCGGTGTCGAGGCCGTAGATCGCGCCCTCGCGGACGAGCGGCGTGGCGCCGGTGACGTGGTGGCCGAACGCGATGGGCACCGCGTCGGCATAGCGGTCGTGCCAGTGGCCGGCGGGGAAGTGCGCGCGCAGCTTCGTCTCGCCCGCGGTCGTGCCCGCGAGGATCGCCTCGTCCTGCGCCGCGAGCGGGATGCCCGGGACCATCGCCGCGTGGACGACGCGGATGTCGGGCGTCTCGTAGAAGTACGGGAGCCCGCGCATCCACGCGACGCTCGCGGCGTAGCCGGCGCCCATCTGGAGCCGCGCGACCTCCTGCGCGTACGAGTACACGCCCCGCACGTGCTTGCGCTCGTGGTTGCCCATGAGCACGACGCTGTTCGCGCGGGCGCGGAACCAGTCGACCACCTCGAGCGGCTGCGGCCCGCGATCGACGAGGTCGCCGACCGACACGACGACGTCGTCGGCCGCGACCGCCGCGACGTCGAGCAGGTCGCGCAGCTCGTCGTAGCACCCGTGAATGTCTCCGATGATGAGCGTTCTCGCCATGACCACGCCAGCCTAGCGCCACCGGTCACGCGCGACCCGGACACGAATCCGGACAGCTAACTAGCCGACGTAGCTGATCTGCCACTCGCACGGGTTGCCCTCGACGGTGACGTCGACGACCTCGCCGACGCGCTTGCCGAGCACCGCCTTGCCGATCGGCGAGATCGGCGTGACGACCGACAGCAGGCCGTCCCCGCCCGGGCCGGTGAGCGTGGCGCCGCCGCCGACGGGCGCGAGGAAGAACGTCCGGCCCTCGCCGGTCTCCTCGTCCTCGATCTCGACGATCGCGCCGAGCGACACCCGCGCGGTCGGCGGCAACGGGCCGGGCTTGAAGCCGATCAGCGCGTCGGCCTCGGCGCGCGCGGTCATCGCGCGGCGCTGCTGCACCTTGCCGATCGTGCCGAGCTGGTGCGCGGCGCGCGCATCCTCGCGCTTCTCGTCGGGCGTCGCGCCGTCGCGCGCCTCGACCGCGGCCGCATCGCGCGCCGCCAGGGCACTCCGCGCGGAGGTCTCGAGCTGACGGGTGAGCTGGGCGACGAGGTCGGCCTTGTCCATGCCACGACGTTCGCGTCGGGGACGCGGAGGCGCAAGTTTTCGCTGTTATAGAGGACGGATGCGGGTGCGGAACGTCGTGGTCGTCGTCGTCGTCGTCGTCGTCGTCGTGGCAGTCCTGCTCGCGCTGGGCCTCTGGCGATGGAGGTCGTCGGGCGCGGCCGGGCCGGCGGTGGGTGGGCCGGCGGGCGAGCGGGCGGCTGCCCCGCGCACCGACGTGCGCCTCGATCCGCACACGCTCGCGCGGGCCTCGATCGCGGGCACCGTGACCGACCCGAAGGCGGCGCCGATCGCAGGCGCGCGCGTGTGCGCCTCGGGATCGTCGCCGGATCTCGCGGACGACGAGCTCGCCGAGCCGACCTGCGCGACCACCGACGCCCGGGGTGGGTATGCGATCGCCGCGCTGCTGCCCGCGACGTACACGGTGGTCGCGTCGGCGAAGCCGTTTCGCCCGGTCGCCTATCACGCGCCCGCCGCGACGCAGCCGACGCCGCTCCCGCTCGGCGCAGGCGAGCACCGGACCGGCATCGATCTCGCGTTGCGCGACGGCGGCGTCGAGCTCGTCGGCACGGTGAGCGACGCGACAGGTGGCCCGATCGCCGGGGCCCGCGTGCAGGCCGGTCGGTGGGACGACGACGCCGTTGTGGCGAGCACGATCGCCGACGACCAGGGCGCGTTCGCGATGTGGGTCGCGCCGGGCCCGGTCTCGGTGCGCGCGACCGCGGACGGCTACACCGATGGGGAGGACGTCGCCCGCGCGCCAGGGCTCGTCGCGCTCGTGCTCACGCCCGAGGGCACGCTCGCCGGGACGGTGATCGACGGGACGACCAACCAGCCCGTCGAGGGCGCGCGGGTCATCGTCGGCGCGAGCGAGTGGTACTGGGAGCAGGACGGCCAGAAGACCATCACGGACGCCAGCGGGGCGTTTCGGATCGCGCACCTCTCCCCCGGACGTCAGATCATCGTCGCCCGCACCGCCCATCGCTTCGGTCGCGCCGAGGGCTCGGTGCTCGTCGGCCTGGCCCAGCACGTCGAGGGTGTCGTCGTGAAGGTGTTCCCGGCGCACCGCATCAGTGGCAAGGTCGTCATCGCGGCGACCCACGAGCCCTGCCGTGATGCGCAGGTCTCCGTTCGCGATACGGCGACCAGCAGCTCGTGGATCAAGTTGCGCGAGGAGGCCGATGGCGCACGCTCCGCCGATGGCGTGCTGCCGGGGACGTACGCCGTGAGGGTGGCGTGCCCGAGCTACCAGCCACGTGGGACGCCCAGCTCGATCGTCGTCGCGGACGAGGACGTCACCGGGCTCACGTGGGAGGTCGCCGCGGGCGCGACCGTTCACGGCAAGGTGACCACCACCTCGGGTGAGGTGGTCGAGGGGGCCGCGATCAGCGCCCAGACGATCGGCGGGCCGTCCCGCGCAGACCGTGGTGACGCCGACGCTCGCTCGGCCGCCGACGGCACCTACGCGCTCGACGGGCTGACGGCGGGGCGCTACCGGATCTCCGTGGCGACCGAGCAGGGCAACGAGCCCAAGGATGGCTTCCTGGTCGACGTCGCCGAGGGTGCGACGATCACCCAGGATCTCGTGCTCGAGGACACCGGCACGATCACCGGCACCGTGGTCGACGGCCAGGGGACGCCGGTCGCGAGCCTCGGGGTCATCGCGCAGCGCCTCGACGGTCGACCGCGGAGCCGGCTGGGCGACGACGTCCTCTCGGACGCGGCCGGCGGCTTCACGATCGCCGGGCTCGCACCGGGCGCCTATCGGGTGGGCGCGAGCGCGGGTCGCAAGCCGGGTCCGAGCGCGGACGCCCTCGGAGAGCGCGTCATCGTGCGGGTGAACACCGCCGCGCCGGTGCGACTCGTCGTGGAGACCGCCGCGGGCAAGCTCGCGGGCAAGGTCGTCGATCACGACGGCAAGCCGGTCGCCGACGCGTACGTCTCGGCGACCCGCGCGCAGACCCGAGGCACGTCGATGTCGATGTGGAGCGCGGTGGACCGGCCCGTCATCACGAGCGTCGACGGCACGTTCACCGTGACCGGGCTGTCACCGGGGTCGTACACGTTGCACGCCTACCGCAAGGGCGGTGGCGAGGCGTTCGTCCATCAGGTCGCGCTCGGCTCCAGGACGACGCTCGTGATCGCGGTCACCGGCTCGATCGTCGGCAGGGCGACGCGCGGGGGTGTCGCGCCGCGGACGTTTCTCGAAGTCTCGCTGTCCGATCACGACCATGGCTTCCTGCGCGTCGAGAAATTCTTTCACACCAGTGGCGCGTTCACCTTCAAGGACCTGCCGGCTGGCCACTTCAAGCTCAGCGTCTCGGCACAGGATGGCCAGAAGGAGGTCGAGCTCGACCTCGCGCCCGGCGAGACCAAGACCGACGTGGCCGTCGAGCTCGACGACCTGGTGACCCTCACCGGACGCGTGATCGAGCTCGGCACCTCCCGCCCGGTGAGCGGCATGCGGATGTCAGCCGGGCCCCCGGAGGGCGGTCGAAGCGCGGGTGGAGCCGACGATCAACTCGACGTCACCGACGCGGACGGCCGCTTCACGATCACGGGTGCACGGCGCGGCAAGCTGGAGCTCATGGGCTTTCCGAAGGATCGTGGGGATAGCGCGTTCGGCGTGCTGACATCGCTGTTCGACACGTCCGGCACGGCCACGACGTTCGACGTCGGGGACCTCGTCGTGATCAAGCGACGGCTCAAGGCAGGGGAGGTCGCGGGCGAGCTCGGCGTGCAGTTCGAGACCCCGCCACGGGACACCCCCCGCGAGCAGGCCAGGCTCGAGGTCAGCGCCATCGATCCATCCGGCCCGGCCGCGACGTCGGCGCTCGCGATCGGCGACGTGATCGCCACCGTCGATGGGATCGACGCGACGGGCGTCAACGTCCTGCGGGCCTACCAGCTGATGCGCGCGCCACCGGGCGTCGTGATCACGCTCGGCCTCGCGCGCGGCGTGAGCGTCGCGATCACGCTCCAGGCCCCGAACTGATCAGCGGGACCGCCGATGGCGATAGCGGACCACCGTGTTCGCCGCGCGATCCCACGGCGCGCGCTTGTTGGCCGACGCGAGCGACGCCACCAGCAGCACGAGCACGATCAGCGGAAACGACAGCATCGTGACGACCTCGATCGGGTCGCTGTCGTAGCCCGCAAGGTCGAAGCTCAGGGCGACCGCGCCGCCGAGCACCGGCACGCCGAGCATGACGAGTGAGCGGAGGATCGCGGCGCGCAGCGGCGGCGGCTCGCCGGTCGCGAGCGACACGACCTCGAGCTCGAACAGCGTCTTGCCCGGGGTCCGGCCGCGGCGCGTGGTCTCGATCACCTGCAGCACGCCGACGAACGTGAACAGCAGCAGGTTCTGCGAGGTCGAGCCGTAGCCGGTGAGCCAGTCGACGAGGAAGCTCCCGATCCCGACGATCACCAGCATCAGCATCACGTCGATGGTGGTCGCGATCAGCCGCACCCAGAACCCCGCGGGCCGCGTCTGCTCGACGGAGGCGAGCTCGACGGCGCGGATCAGCTCGTCGTAGCTGGCGAACCGCGCCGCGGGCTCGGGCGCCATCATGCGCGCGCACAGCGCGTCGATCGCCGTGCGCGAGGTCCGGGCGTGCTTGCCGCGCGGCAGGGCGGGGCGCCGCGCGCTCGCGTGCATCGACCGCAGCTCCTGCACCGTGTCGGCGACGAACGGCGGCTGGCCCGACACCAGGTGGTACAGGGTCGCGCCGAGCGCGTAGATGTCGGCGCGGAGATCGACCGGCTCGCCGCGCGCCTGCTCGGGCGCCATGTACAGCGGCGTCCCGGCGAGCGAGGTCTGCGGGGAGGCGTGTGCGGACACGGTCGCTGTGCCGTCGACCGGATGCGGGTCGAGCGCCCCCGCGACGAGCCCGAAGTCGAGCACCTTGACGACGCCGTGCCCGTCGAGCATCAGGTTCGACGGCTTGACGTCGCGGTGCGTGAACCCGGACCGCTGGGCTTCGCGGAGCCCGAGCGCGGCGGCGCGGATGAGCGCGAGCGCCTCGTCGGCCGCGAGCGGCCCACCCGCGACCTTGTCGCCGAGCGTGACCCCGGCGACGTACTCCATCGCGAAGAACAGCCGGCCGGTGTCCTCGCCGACGAAGTAGATGTGGCCGACGTTGGGATGGTTGATGCGCGCCTGGGCACGCGCCTCGCGGATCAGCCGATCGCGGCGCACCGGATCGCGCGCCAGCTCGTCGGGCAGCACCTTGAGCGCGACGGGGCGATCGAGCGCGAGATCGGTCGCCAGGTACACCTCGCCCATGCCGCCGGCGCCGAGCTTGCGCTCCACGCGGAAGTGCCCGAGTTGCTGGCCGGTCGCCAGCCCGCCACCGCTCGCGACCGGCGGCAGGCCCGGCGCGGTCGCGGTGTCGTCGAGCTCCGGCTTCGCCGACATCCTACTGCAGGCGTTCGCGAAACTCGACGCGCGGATCGGTGCCCCACGCCGCGAGCGCGCGCGTCGCCGCGGGATCGCAGCGCAGGCGCTCCTCGAGCACGCCCGCGGTGAGCGCGCGGATCACCGGCGCGGTGACGGCGTAGGGCGCGTCGTCGGGCCCGCAGCCATCGGTCGCGAGCATCGCGAGGATCTCGGGGATCGCGACGCCGTGGGCCTGCGCGATCGCGAGTGAGCCGCCGCGGTCGGCGCCGAGCGGGCACAGGTCGGTGAACGCGAGGTGGCCCGCGCGGCGCACCACGCCGACGCGGGTCGGGCGGTGCGGATCGTCGAGCGCGGCGCGGGCACCGTCGGCGTCGGCGATGCGGTCGTGATCGCCGGCGAGCACGAGCGTCGATACGGCCGGCTCGAACGTCGTGGCGCCCGCCAGCGAGATCCGCACGACGACCTCCGGATGGTCGGTCACCGCGGCGGCGAGGATCGCGCCGAGCGAGTGCCCGACGAGCGCGACGTCGTGCCCGAGCCGCGCGCGCAGGAACGCGAGCGGATCGTCCGCGGGGGCCGTCTTCACGAGGTCGAGCATCGCGAGCGGCGTGCCGGTCGGAAAGCCGAAGCCGCCTTCGATCACGGCGGCGAGCCCGACGCCGGGCAGGTCGGGTGCGAGCACGACGAAGCCGCGGCTCGCCCAGTGGGTCGCGAGGAACGTCGACTGCATCCGGAACGAGGCGGCGCCGTGGAAGAACACGACGACCGGGTACGGGCCGTGGGCGTCGTCGACCGGGAGGTCGCGCGCGCAGTCGCACGGCAACCACGCGTTGTCCGCGTCGGGGATCTTCGCGGCCTCGGCCGGCGGCATCGCGGTCCGCACGTCGTAGCGCGCGGCCGCGTGCCCGCGCTCGCTGCCCGGTCGGGCCGGGTACCACACCTCGACCGCGGCGCCGTCGACGATCACGGTGCGCGCGCCCACCGGCCACGGACCGCGCTGGTCGAGCGCCGCGGGCGACGGCAGGAGCGACGCGTCGGGGCAGGCCACCCCAAGCGGCGCGGGCGCGGGCGGCGCGGGTGGCGCGACCGCGCGCGGGGCAGGCGAATGACACGCCGCGATCACGACAGCCAGGGCGACTCGGTGCATACGATGCGCCGAATGTACCGAAGGATCTCGCTCCTGGCCCTCACCAGCGTCCTCGCCACGACCGGCTGCAAGAAGAAGTCGCCGAGCCCGGCGGAGGGCAGCGGCAGCAGCGTCGCCGCGGCAGGCTCGGCCACCGCGCCGTCGGCGCCGGGCAAGGGCGTCAAGGCGTCGCTCGGCGGCCGCGCGGGCGGCACGCCGTTCGCGCCCAGCACGCAGGGCTTCAAGTTCCAGAACTACGGCAACGAGGACGGCATCGAGAACCTCACCGCCGTCGAGGTCCACCGCATGTTCGGCGACGACGCGTGCGCGAGCCTCACCGGCGGCACCTGCCTCTTGACGCCCGCCGCCGAGCAGTGGATGGACGAGAACAACAAGGGCATGGACGGCGGTCACTGCGAGGGCTTCGCGGCGCTGTCGCTGCTGTTCACCACGAACAAGCTCGCGGTGGCGGACTTCGGGGCGTCGACGGTTCACGACCTCGAGCTCGCGGGCAACCACAAGCTCCAGCACGAGATCGCGTACTGGTTCACGACGCAGTACCTCGCGCCGATGTCCAACGCCGAGATCAAGACGCTGACGCCGACCCAGGTCGTCGACAAGCTCGTGGAGGCGTTCTCCACGGGCACCGACAGCTACACGCTCGGGTTCTACATGCGGGACATGTCGGGCGGGCACGCGACGACGCCGTACGCGATCGTCGAGAAGAGTCCGGACGAGGTCTGGATCATGCACTACGACAACAACTTCCCCGGCGAAGAGCGCCACATCGACATCGATCGCAAGACCAACACGTGGAAGTACTTCACCGCCGCGGATCCGAAGGAGCCGGGCTCGGCGTACGACGGCGACGGCGACTCCAAGACGCTGACGCTCGCGCCGACCAGCGTGCGGCTGTCGAAGTTCGTGTGCCCGTTCTGCGGCGAGGTCGACGACCCCAAGGACGACGACGCGCGCGCCAAGGGCTCGCGGCAGATCATCCTCGACGGTGACGCCGACCTGTTGATCGCCGACAGCACCGGCAAGCGGATCGGCTACGTCGACGGCAAGCTCGTCAACGAGATCCCGGGCGCGCTGGCGGTCGCGGGCAAGGTCGGCACGCGCCGCGCCACCGCCGAGCCGATCTACGAGGTGCCCGCGGGCAAGGCGCTGACCGTCACGCTCGACGGCTCGCGCCTCGCCAAGGAGGAGGGCTCCGACGTGTCGCTGATCGCGCAGGGCTACACGATGGGCGTCTACGGCATCGAGCTCGACCCCGGCCAGCGCGACACGATCGAGTTCTCCGCCGACTGGAAGCACGTCGCCTACACCACGGCGCAGGCCGACACGCCGGACCTCGAGCTCGGCGTCACCACGCTGGCCGCCGACTACGAGTTCGTGATCCGCGCGGGTGGCGAGGCCGGCGGACAGCGCGTCGAGGTGTCGATCGACGTCAAGACCGGCATGCTGTCGGTCGAGGCGGCGGCCAAGGACGGCACCGCGGGCTACGAGGTCGAGATCCATCGCATCGACGACCACGGCGAGCAGGTGTTCAAGCACAAGGGCGTGGCCGCCGGGGCCAAGGATCGCTTCGTGTTCCACTACGCCGACTGGAAGGGCAACGGGACCGGCATGGCGGTCGGCGTCGACCACGGCGACGACGGCACGGTCGACGAGGACGAGGAGATCGAGGACGAGGAGTAGGCTTAGGCCATCGCGGCGATCGTGCGCTCGAGCGAGGCGCGCCGGGTCGCAACGTCGGCGACGAGCGTCGAGCACATCAGCTCCTGGACCTCGAGCTCCGCGGCCAGCCGGCGCAGCTCGTCCCCGACCCGCGCGGGGCCGCCGATCACCGCGCCGGTGAAGAACTCGTCGACGATCGCCCGCTCGGCGTCCGAGAACTCGTAGCGCAGCGCGGTCTCGACGTCGCGGATCGGCTCGCGCTTGCCGGTCAGGTTCCGCGCGATCGCCACGCGCATCGGCGCGGCGAGCTGGTCGGCCTCGGCGTCGTCGCGACCACAGATCACGGTGACCGCGAGCATCGCGTGGGGCGCCGACCACCGCGCCGACGGCCGGAAGTCGCGTCGGTAGTGCGCGAGCGACGCCCGCGCGTGCTTCATCGAGAAGTGCCCGGCGAACGCGTACGGGAGCCCGAGCTGCGCGCCGATCGACGCGCCACCGAACGTCGAGCCGAGCATCCACACCGAGGGCAGCCGGACGTCCGACGGCATCGGCGTGATGCCGCGATACGGATGGCGCTCCGGGAAGCCCGCTCCCTCGCCCGGGGCCTCGCCGGCCGCCTCGAACGCGAACAGCTCCGCGAGCAGGCGGTCCGGATCGGGGCGATTCGCGCGCTGGAGCGCCGACGCGGTCAACGGGTCGGTGCCGGGCGCGCGGCCGAGGCCGAGGTCGATGCGGCCGGGGTGCAACGCCTCGAGCGTGCGGAACTGCTCGACGACATGGAGCGGCGCGTGGTTGGGCATCATGATCCCGCCCGCGCCGACCGAGATCCGCTCGGTGACCGCCGCGACGTGCGCGATCAGCACCTCGGGGGCCGAGGTCGCGATGCTCGCCATGCTGTGGTGCTCGGCGAACCAGTAGCGCGCGAAGCCGAGCCCGTCGGCGACCTTGGCCAGCGCCACGGAGTCGCGGATCGCCTGGCTCGGCGCGGTGCCGGCGCCGACGGGGCTCAGGTCGAGAACGGACAGCGGTAGCGGGCGCACCATCGTGGAGGTGTAGCGTACGATCTCCCGATGGGGACGACGTTGACGCTGATCGGGGTCGTGTTCGCGTTGCTCGTCGTGCTCGAGGTCGCGAGCGCGCTGTTCGATGCCGTCGTGCAGGGCATCGGCCGGGACATGGCGCGCAACGAGGCGGTGCCGATATACCTAATGCCGCCGATGCTGCTGCGGTGGGGGCTCGCGCTGCTCGTGCGCGTGGGCGGCACCACGAGCCTCGTGGTCCACGAGCTGTCCCACGCGCTCGGCCAGCTCGTGTTCGGCGGTCGCCCGCGCGTGGTGTTCCTCAAGAACGGCGGCTTCGCCGAGTCGAGACCCTGGAACAACTCGTATCCGGCGCGGGTCGTCTACGCGGTCGGCGGGTTCTTCGGCCGCGGCCTCATCTGCACCGCGCCGCTGCTGGTGTCCGCGGCGCTGCTCGTCGCGACGCTCGTGATCGCGACCTCGCTCACCCACAACGACGTGCTCGACGCCGGGCGGACGCTCGGTACGACCGACGGCCACGCCGTGCGCGAGGTGCTCGCGACCACGTGGGCCGCGCTCGCGGGCGCCCACTGGTGGATCTATCCGATCCTGGTGCTCGTCGCCGTGCTGCTCGCGCCGAGCATGACGCCGTCGACGGTCGACTACATCCACGCGCGCACCCACCTGCTGGCGTACGCGCTGGCGGCGCTCGCATGCGCCGGGATCGCCGAGCACGCGCCGCGCCTCCTGTGGGTCGCCGCGCCGGTCGCCGCGGTCGCCGGGGTCCTCGGGCTCGGGCGCGGTCCCGAGTGGGCGCGCTCGCTGCTCGGCGGCACGGGGCTCGGGATGGCGGTGCTCGCGCTCGTGCTCGCGCTCGTCGGCCGCGGTGCGGGTGCCTCGCCGCTGGCGGCGCTCCACACCGGGCTCGGCGTGATCGCGTTCGCGTTCGGCCTCGCCGCGCTGGTCTACGCGGTGTTCGTCGCGGTGTTCCTCGGGCTATCGCTGATCTCGGTCCGCCCGCGCACGCTGTGGTACGCGCTCGCCGCGACGCCGGGCCGGCTCGTCGATCTCGTCCGGACGTTCTCGACCTGCGAGGCGTGCAAGATGCACTACCGCGGCCGGTGCGAGGGCTGCGGGCGCACGCCCGAGGGGCCGCCAGAGTCGCAAACGCCAACGCAAACGTAACCGTAAACGACGTTTCGTTCGCGATCGTCCGAGCAGCCCCCCAAGGTAGAGCACCAACCGGTTTGAAACCAGATCGCCAACCCAGTCCGGCGGGAGATCGTGCGGCGCGCTCGCGCTGGGCGAACACACCGCCTTTGGCCGCTCAAACATCCTCGCTGGCTTGAAAGATCGTGAGCTGTCAAAACATCAAAGCGTCCGGGCGGCGCCAGCGAGCTGCTGAGTAGTGGGCCGCTGCGGAACTCGCGGCCAAAGGGGTGTGGTTCGCCCAACGCGCTCGCTTCGTGCAGACCTCGAGCGCTCCGAAGCGATCGTCGCCGGCGACGATCGCCGACGTTTGCGACACGCTGTACCGTTGGCGAAGCCACCAACCTGACCGAAATCCGATCGCGAGATCGCACTTGTATCCAAGGACGCGTCCAGCCGATCGGCGGGCTAGCTCAGCGCGGCCCCTGCGCCCGCACCCACGCGATCGCGATCTTGAGCCACGGACGCCGCTCGGAGAGAGCGACCTCGAATGGCACTCGAGCGAGATCAACTCGGACTCACGGTTCGAGATCGCGAGGGACTGGAGATTCCATCGGGCACCATTCATCTCCTCGATCTCGACGACTCCGTCGACGATATGCAGGTCGAGATCTATCCTTCAGATTACCCACCGAAGCAGCCCTAGCCTCACCGCGCATATAAATTCAGATGTCATATCGGCATGCGAGCATTGGATATGATGACTCGTGCAGAGCTCGACGAGATGGGCGAGCAGATCTCGGAGCGCGCGGCGAACCTCGACGCCGCGACCCACGGGCTCCTGACCATGATCCGCGTGTTCGATGCCGCCGGTGGCTGGAGCCTGCAGAACGCGAAGTCGTGCGCGCACTGGCTCAGCTGGCGCGTCGGGCTCGACCTCGTCACTGCGCGCGAACAGGTCCGGGTGGCGCGCCGGCTCGGCGAGTTGCCATTGATCGACGACGCGCTCCGGCTGGGGCGGGTGTCCTATACGAAGGTTCGCGCGATCACGCGCGTGGCGAAGCCGCAGACCGAGGCTGCGCTGCTGCTGTGCGCCGAGAAGGAGACCGGCTCGCAGCTCGCGATCACGTGCGCCAAGCTCGCGAGCACCCAGCGCGATGGCGTGACGGATCCCGATGAGCTTCGCAGCCACGTCCGCACCCGCGAGCTGCCCAGTGGCCAGCACAAGCTCGAGTTCATGGACTCGCCAGACGAGATCGCCGCGGTGATGGCGGTGATCGACGACATGCTGCGGCGGATGCGCGACGCTTCCGCGGAAGCGTCGCCGCCGCCGGAAGCGCCCACCGACGTTTCGCGGAGCGCGCGCCGCCTGCGGCCGCACCCGATCACACGGGCCGACGCGCTGATGGCGATCGTGCACGCGCACGCGCGCGGCGACCGCCCGGAGCGCTCGCCGGTCGAGCTGGTGATCGTGGTCACCGACGGGATCGGCGTCACGGCCGACGGTGCTGTCGCCGCAGGTGGTCCAGCGGGTCGGCTGCGATGGCGGCGTCATGCACCTCCGCGAGGACGCGCACGGCAACGTGCTCGACCTGGGGCGCAAGCGGCGGACCGTGAGCGCGGCCCAGAAACGCGCCCTCGCGACGCGAGATCCACAGTGTCAGTTCCCGGGCTGTCCGCACCGCGCGTTCCTCGAACCTCATCACATCGTCCACTGGCAGGACGGCGGCGAGACGAACCTCTCGAACCTCGTGCGGCTGTGTTCGTTCCACCACGTGTGCCTGCACGAGGGTGGCTATCGCGTCGAGCTCGGCGCGAACCGGCAGTCGCATCGCTTCTTCGACCGCGAGGGCCGGCGCATCCACGTCGTGCCAACCCCGCCGCGTGACATCGCTGGCTTCGAGTCGATCGTGGCGATGAATCACGACCTGGCGATCGATCGCGCGACGAACGCGCCGCAATGGAACGGCAGTCCCGTTGACCATCACGAGCTGATTCGCGATCTGTGCTGGCTCGAGGATCAGCTAAACTGATCGGCGAAAGCCAGGCCGTGAGCTCGAACAACGCCGACACGAAGAGCGTCCACACCTTGCACGGTGGTCCGGATGCGGAGCTGACAGCGTTGCACCTCGCTGCGGGTGCGGGACAGCTCCCCGTCGTCAGGCTCCTGCTCGAGCAGGGCGCGGATCCACGTGCGCGGCGCGTGAATGACTTCACGCCGCTTCACGCTGCGGCGATGCATGGACATGCAGACGTCGTTGACCTGCTGATCGGCGCGGGTGCCGCCCCCAATGTGCAGACCACCCCGCAGCGCTACGCGCCGCTACACAGCGCTACGCGCCGCTACACAGCGCTGCCTGGGCGGGCCATGCCAAGGTGGTAGCGGCCCTGCTGGCAGGAGGCGCGTTGCCGATGCTGCGCAACCATCGCAACCTGACCGCAGCCGAGGTCGCGAGGAAGAACGGGCACGCCCTGGTCGCGGAGGTCATCGAGGCCGACCTTCGCCTCGCTCGACCGAACCTGCTGCTCACGACCCTGACCTGGGGCCACATGACAGATCAAACGAGCCGGGAGTTCAAGGACGCGCGGCTCTATCCCGGTGGTGCAGCGGCGTGGGACTGGGGAAAGACCGGAACGCGCCATCAACCCGGGATTCAATGGGCTGATCTCGAGGATCTGATGTCGCTGCAGCCGGAGATCGTGATCCTCTCACGCGGGGTGAACTGCGTCCTGCAGGTCCCCACGGACACGATCGAGGCTGTACAGGCAACCGGAACCCTCGTCCTGGTGCTGCAGACCGACGAGGCCGTGGCCGAATACAACCGGAGAGCTCACGCAGGCGCGCGCGTCGTCGCGCTCGTTCACAGCACCTGCTAGTGCGCTAGCCGGCTCTCCTCGCCCGCCGGCGTGGTGTGCCACAGCCGGCCGTCGCGGAGCGTGGTGTCGCGCAGCGTGATCGCGAGCGCCTCGGCGAGCGTGTCGACCGGGAACACCGTGATCATCGCGCGCACCTCCGCCGGCAGATCGTCGAGGTCCGCCTCGTTGTCGCGCGGGATCACCACGTGGGTGATGCCGGCGCGCACCGCGCCGAGGATCTTCTCCTTGAGTCCGCCGATCGGCAGCACGCGGCCCGAGAGCGTGATCTCGCCGGTCATCGATACGTCGTGGCGGGCGGGGCGTCCCGACAGCGCCGACACCAGCGCCGTCGCCATCGCGATGCCCGCCGACGGTCCGTCCTTCGGGATCGCACCCGCGGGGACGTGCACGTGGACGTCGCGCTCGAACATGCGCCCGTCCTCGATGCCGAGCAGGTCGGCGTGGGCCCGCGCGAACGTCCACGCGGCGCGCGCCGACTCCTTCATCACGTCGCCGAGCTGGCCGGTGAGGATGAGCTCGCCCTTGCCGCGCATGGGCGATGCCTCGACGAACATGATGTCGCCGCCGGCGGGCGTGTAGTACATGCCCGTCGTCACGCCGACCTGATCCGTGCGCGCGGCCTTCTCGGGGTGGACGCGCGGGCGTCCGAGCAGCGTGCGCACGTCGGGTTGTTCGATGGTCGCGCGCTCGATCTCCTTCGCGGCGATCTTGCGCGTCACCTTGCGCGCGAGGCGACCGATCTCTCGCTCGAGCTGGCGCACGCCGGCCTCGCGCGTGTAGTTCGAGATCACCTCGCGCAGCGCGTCGGCGACGACCGTGAGCTGCTCGGCCGCGAGCCCGTTGTCGACGAGCTGGCGCGGCACCAGGTAGTCCTTGGCGATCGCGAGCTTCTCGCGCTCGGTGTAGCCGGAGAAGTCGACGACCTCCATGCGATCGAGGAGCGGCGCCGGGATGTTCTGCAGGAAGTTCGCGGTCGCGATGAACATCACCTCGGACAGATCGAACGGCACGCCGAGGTAGTGATCGGTGAACGAGTCGTTCTGCGCGGGATCGAGCACCTCGAGCAGAGCGCTCGCCGGGTCACCCTGGTAGCTCGAGCCGAGCTTGTCGCCCTCGTCGAGGAGGAACACC
>JAPLLF010001063.1 GCA_026387715.1 Pseudomonadota bacterium | reverse complement strand
CCATCGGCTGAGGGTCTCGGACGGTAATCCGAGGCCCTCGATCTTTTTCGGCGTCCTCGCGAATCGATCCGAACGGCGAGATCCTCGACGGCGCGACTCTCCCGCCGCTCGGCGACCCCCACCGTCAAAACGCGACGGGATCAGGCTGCCATCAACAGACGACGATCGAGCGCAAGCCGGTTCGGGCGCCACGTCGGACGGTGGCGAAGTGAGCGAACCCGAGCTCGAGCAGATGGCGCGCGTCCTGTTCGCGCAACTCGCCGAGCGCGACAAGACGGACCACGCGGTTGTCGATCGCGTCGTCGGCGCGATGATCGATCACCTGCGCAGTTGGCGATCGGAGTCGGTGATGCCGCTGACGTGGGGCGCGCCGACAGAGCCGATCCGCGACCCGCGCACGGTGGCACCATGATCTCCGCGGCTGACGTCCGCGCCGAGCTGCGCGCCACGGCCGTGCTCGCCTACGTTGACGTCCCGTACCGCGAGAGCGGCCGCGAGCTGCGCACGAAGTTCTGTCCCAAGTGCGGCGAGCGCAGCACGGCGTGTGTCTCGATCTCGATCGCGACCGGCGCATGGGTCGATCACGCGCACGGCTGTCGTGGTGGCGTGCTCGACCTGCTCGCCGGCTACGCGGGCATCACGCGGTTCCCCGACGTTGTCGAGCTCGGCGCATCAATCGCCGGCATCACCACGACAGCCGACCCGGACCACGAGCGGCGCATCGTCGAACGTCATCGCGTCGACGCCGAGCGTGTCGCACGTGATGCTGCCGACCGGCTCGCCGCGGGCATGCGCGCAGCCGCGGTGTGGAGCTCCCTGGCGCGTCGCTGCAACGTCGGGGAGCGGTACCTCGCAGGCCGCGGGATCGATCCCGCCGAGCTGCGCGGCCGTGGCGACGTCGTGCGCTACCGCGCGAACGGTGACCCCGCGGTGGCGCTGCGCGACCTCGCGACCGGCGCGATCGTCGGCGTGCAGTACAGGCGGATCCGCGGCGTCGGCGGTGACAAGATGACGTCCGAGACCGGCTCGCAGGTCGCCGGGTCGGCGTTGTACGGCAAGGTCACCGACATCGACCCCGACGGCGTCGACGTTGCCGTAATCGTCGAGGGCCTAGCGGACACGCTCGCCGCGCACTTGCAGTTCCCGGGCTGCGCGGTGTTCGGCGCCCCGGGCGCGGGACAGATCGAGGCGATTGCTACGGCCGTTGCACCTCGCGTCGTCGCCGCGCGCGGATGGATCCTGCTGACGGTCGACGACGACGCCACGGGCATCGGCCACGTAGGCAAGGCGATCGTTGCCGCGTGCCGCGCCGGGCTCCGCCTCGCCGATGCCGATGCTGGTCTCGAGGGTCGCTGCATGGTGCGGCTCGTCGAGCTCGGCGAGCATCACGACCTCGCGGACGCGCACGCGGCCGGCTGGCGCTGGTCATGGCCGAAGCGGAGGGCATCATGACCGCCGCTGAACGAGCGCGCGCTGCCGCGCATGCCGCCTGGAAGCTGGACGAGCTCGGCAGCGTGAACACCGACGACGACACCGACACCGACCCAATCCCGAGGCGCAAGCCGACGACGAAGTCGAGGACGAAGCCGAAGATCAAGATCTCCACCCAACAGGATGAAGTCGTCGACCAGGCGGAGCAAGCGCTCAGGGGTGTCGGTGGCGTCTACGTTCGTTCGCGTCGGTTGGTTCACGTGGTGCGCGATCACGGCGGGATGGATTGGCTCAAGCGTGCCGAGGGCGAGCCGACGATCGCGGTCGTGCGACCCAACCGCCTGCGCGAGATGATCGGCGCGGCTGCTGAGTGGTTCAAGTTCGACGGGCGCTCCGAGAAGTGGAAGCCATCGATGGTCCCCGACTGGGTCGCCCCCACGCTCGCCGAGCGCGATCAATGGGCATTCCCTGTGCTCGACGGCGTCTCCGACGCCCCGGTGCTGCGCGTCGACGGATCGATCCACGACGTGCCGGGATACGACGCGGTCACGCGCATGATCTACGCGCCGGGCTCGGTACGGTGGCCGACGATCAAGGCTAGCCCGACGCACGCTGACGCCGTCGCAGCGATGGTCGAGCTCGGCGAGCCGTTCTGCAACTTCCCGTTCCTCGCGCCGAGCGATCTCACCGCGACGATCGCGCTCACGCTCACGCTGATCGGGCGGTGTGCGATCCCCGGACCCACGCCGATGTTTGTTCCCGGCTCAACGGTAGCAGGTACGGGCAAGGGGTTGGTCTCGGACGCTGCCGGGTTGATCGCGACTGGTCGCGAGACCGCCAAGACACCGCCGACCCAGGACGATGCCGAGATGCGCAAGCGACTGCTCGCGATCGCACTGAGTGGCGTTCCTCTCGTGGTGATCGACAACGTCGACGGCTTCCTCGGGACACCAAGCCTCGACTCGGCGCTGACTGCTGACGTGATCTCCGATCGTGGTCTCGGTGGAAACGAGATGCATGCGGCGGGGTGGCGTGCCGTGCTCGTCGCGACCGGCAACAACATCCAGTACCGGGGCGACCTCGGGCGACGCGTCGTGCCGATCGACATGGATCCCCAGATGGAGAATCCCGAGGACCGCCACGGGTTCCGCCACCCCGACCTGCTCGGGTACGTGCGAGCGAACCGACCCCGACTCGTGGTGGCCGCGCTCACGATCTTGCGCGCGTACTGCCTCGCCGGGAAGCCGAGCCACGGCAACCCAGCGAAGGGCAGCTACAACGCGTGGGACGGGCTCGTGCGCGGCGCGATCATCTGGGCTGGTGGCGCCGATCCTCTCGGTGGCGTGGCTCGCGTTCGCGCCAGTGGCGACGCGGACAAGGACGACCTTCGGGCGCTCCTCGTGGCGTGGTTCGAGGCGCTCGGATCGCGTGACGTGACGGCGACGGATCTGATCGAGGCGGGGCGACGGTACGCGCCGCTCGAGGTCGCGCTCAACGCGTACCGCATCAAGGACGAGGCGCTGACAGCCAAGCGGCTCGGCGACCAACTCGCCAGGAGGCGGGGGCGAATCATCGGGATGCTGAGCATCGAACATGCCGCTACGCACGCGCACGGAGGCGCTCGCCAATGGTGTGTAACGCGTGGGGTGACACGGTGACGCCTGGTGACGCCTTCCCGGCCCTACCAGGGAAAGATCCAATTCTCTCCTCGTTGAGACTGGATCGGTGGCACCAGGTGGCACCGCGTCACCAGGTGGTGCGGGACCTTGCCGCGCTACTCGACCCCGAAACAGGTGTGAGGGTCTCCGCGCGAGCCCTCGCACGCGTAGCGCTTCGTGAAGCACTTCGTCTCGATCGCTGGAACGTCGGCGAGACAGAAGGCGATCCGGTTGGGTTTGCAGTCCACCTTGCTCCCATCCCTACAATCTCCGAGGTTGCGTGTGCAGAGCTTCTCGCCACACCACCAGCCCCAAGCTGGTGCGGTCGGCGCGTTGTCATCCCCGTTCCGGTCAACCGTCAGCATCGTCTATCCCGTTCGAACACCCCACCATCCCGATCACCAGCGAGATTCGCTTCATGCAAGGAGCGTAGATCTCATCGAGCCGGATGTCCCCTGTCGGGACCCACACCCGGGTCCGTTCCCTCTGCCCGCGATCCCCAGCGACGGGGACGCCGCCGGATCTGGGGCCAGTTCCTGAAAAGGTGTTCTCGAGACACTAATAAAATTCTTCTATCGTTTCGCAGCCGCCGTTGATTACGACAGTGTGAGCGCATGAGCCGACCTCGCCACCGTGGCGTGCCCATCCCGCCGCCGACGAGCGCCGCCGAGCTGCGCAACCGTGCGCGTGGCATGGCCTGCCTCCTTCGCGGCGCCCGTCTCGACCGTGACATCGGGCTGCGTGAGCTCGGCGCCGCCCTGGACGTGAGCCCATCGGTGATCTCCGACTGGGAGCGATCGGCGGCAATGCCCACGATCGCGAACTTCTGCCGTTGGGTCCGCGCCGTCGGGATGGATCCGGCGAGGACCCTCGAGATCATCGCGATCGAGGCACCATGACCCCGCCGAATATGCTTGCCGTCGTCGGTGCGGCCCGCGGCGTGGTCCTCCTCGAGGCGGTCGACGGCGCGAAGGTCGGCGACGGCCTCCAACTGCGCATCTATCAGCTCGGCGAGCGCGTCGTGCGCATCACCGCGATCGGTCACGGCGTCATGACGTGCGGGACGTACTCGAGCTCGACGCCGTGGGATCTGCCCGGCGACCTGATCAGCTTCGTCGAGCTCGTCGAGGTGGTCCGCGCCGCGATCGCCCCGGTGATCACCGCGACGGTCACGCCGACGGCGATGTCGACGGCAGGCACGCCCACGAGCTGGTCCCTGATCGTCTCGGCGTCGGACTACGCGAAGATCGGCACGCCGGTCGCGCGCTACACGCTGGTCGTGGCTCGCGCCGGTGCTGACGGCGCCGAGACCGAGTGTCTGATCTTCCGCGTGACCGAGCGGCTCGACAGCGCCCGCCACCCGTCGATCGACCGCGTCGAGCTCGCGGTCTCGCTGCCGATCGCGAGCTACCGCGCGCTCTCGACGGTCGAGATCACCGACGCGCGTCCGCCGCCGCCGCGGCCGAACCAGCGCGATCGGCTGCTCCGTGGCGAGGGGTTCTGATGACCGTCGACCTCCATCGCGATACCGTCGTTGCGGCCGCATCATCGCGCGCGATCCACGATCGCCTGCTCGAGATCTGCGATCGGCTGATCGCGTCCGCCGCGGGCGCCGAGCCGGTGGCGCTCGAGCTCGTGCGCGACGTCGTGAAGCTGGCGAAGGTCGCCGGGACCGCGGCGCGTGCTGCTACGCGGGTCGCGCTCGACCTGCCGGACGTCTTCCTCGACGGCGAGCTGATCGCTGTCATTCCTCCGAGCGCGTGGCCATGGCGCCCGCGTCGGATCAACGCGTAACACTGTCCGGATTCCGGACAGGCGACATACCAGAAGGGCATCACATGGCAGACGACGAGAACAGCAACGGATCCGGCGATGGCCAGATCACCATGAGCAAGGCGTCATATGACGCAGCACTAGCAGCCGCGCGCCGCGGTGGTGAGGGTCGTGCCGCACGACGCGACGAAGGCGCCACGCCCGCGGCACCGACGGGCGGATCGTTCAGTTTCGATCAGGTCCGCGAGCTCGTCACGCTGATGGGCTCGGCGCGATCGGAGCCGGCGTCCGTTCGACCGGCTGCCGCACCGAACGCACCCGTCCGAGTCGACCCGATCACCGCCGGTGGTCTCGTGGACATCTGGCACCTGCGCGACGACGAGATCGCGCAGCTCGGACCCAGCGGGATGAGGACTCAAGAACTGTAGTTCAAAGGGTTGGGAAGGGAGGAACACGGATGGTTGACGTTGAGCTGGTTGACGTTGAGCTTGACGCGTTTGACGTCGACCCCCGCCTTGACGCTTTGAACGGCCAACGTAGAGGTTGACCCCA
>JAPLLF010000398.1 GCA_026387715.1 Pseudomonadota bacterium | reverse complement strand
CGCCGGATCCGCCGCCGCTGCCTCGGGGATCGGATCCGGATCCGCGGGTGGCAAGGGCTCGGGGTTCGGCTCGAGCGCGGGGAGCGCCGACATGCTCGGCGGCTTCCAGAACAGCGCGCTCGGCGGGATGCTCGGCATGTTCGGTGGCGGGGCCGGTGGCGGGGCCGGTGGCGCCGGCGGCGCCGGCGGCGACGCGAACGACGCACGCGGCGCGTCGTTGATCGGCAGCAAGTATTCGATGTTCCAGGACATCCTGAAGGTGTCGATCCGCAAGGTGACATTGACGATGCGGTGGAAGGTGCTCGGGCGCGATCGCGATCTTCCGGTGGTCTCGTACTTCACCGATCAGGCCGCGATGGACAAGGTGCTCAAGGGCTTCGGCTCGACCGAGCTGCCCGACGACGGCGGCGCGGGAACCGGATCGGGCAAGGGTTCCGGCACGACCAAGAGCGGCGGCAACGGTGGGGGCAAGACCAAGTGACGCGCCGTCCTCCCGCACGCCGCGCGCAGGCCGGGCTCACCCTGATCGAGGTCATGATCGCGACCGCGATCCTCGTGATCATGATGGTGCTCGCCTGGAGCACGATCTCGAGCACCATGCGGAGTCGATCGACGTTCGAGAAGTTCGAGGAGCGCAACCACGAGCTCCGCATGGCGATGGGGCGCGTCGTCGCGGATCTCGAGAGCGCCTACCTGTCGAGGAACGAGGACGCGCAGGCGGCGAATCCACGCACGCTGTTCGTCGCCAAGAACGGCGGCAAGATCCCCGAGCTGCGGTTCAGCTCGCTCGCGCATCGCGTCCTGTGGGCCGATGCCAACGAGTCGGAGCAGACCGTGATCTCGTACCTCGCGCACGACAGCCGCGAGCACCCCGGCCAGCTCGACTGGCTCCGGCGCGAGCAGCGCCGCCCGTCGAACCTGCCACCCGACGACGAGCCGGCCGAGTACGACGTGCTCGCGCACGACATCCAGAGCCTCAAGATCGAGCTGTGGAACTGGAAGAACCTCGAGTGGCAGGACACCTGGGACACGACGCAGAGCGACGGCCAGAAGGGCTGGCTGCCGAGTCGCGTGCGCATCACGCTCACGCTCAAGGACGCCGGCGACCACGACTACAAGCTCTCCACCGAGGCACGGATCCTGATGCAGGAACCGCTGAACTTCGTCCAATGATGAAGCCGAAGTCACCCAGGCCGAAGCGTCGGCGCAAGCAGCGCGGCATCGCCATCATCGTCGTGCTGATCGCGATCTCGATCTGCCTGGTGATCACCAACCAGTTCGGCTCGACGACCGTCACCGACATGATGGCGGCGGCGAACTACCGCGATCAGATGCGCGCGCACTTCCTCGCGCGCTCCGCGATCAACCTCTCCGAGCTCGTGATCCGGATCCAGCAGCGGCTCGACAACAGCAAGGAGATGCGCGGCATGGTCCAGATCACGGACTTCGCCGACCAGCTCATGCTGGCGTTCTGCGGCGGCGAGGAGGAGGTCCAGGCGGCGGTCGGCTTCTCGCCCGGCTCGGTCAAGGGACTCGGGGCGGACATCGGCACGTGCGGCGTCGTCGGCCAGATCACCACCGAGGACGACAAGATCAACGTCAACTGCGCGAACGGCAACGACGCCACCGCGGCGACCCTCAAGAGCCAGCTCGACGCGCTGATGTACTTCCCGGCGTACGACTCGGTGTTCGAGGACTCCGACGCCGAGGGTTGGAAGCGCGATCGCTCGATGCAGGTCTCGTCGATCCTCGACTACATCGACACCAACACGATGCGCGGGCGCGAGCGCGGGACGACCGAGGACTACGGCTACGAGAGCCTCAAGGATCCATACCGGACCAAGGGCAACTACCTCGACTCGCTCGGCGAGCTCAAGCTCGCGCGAGGCGTCGACGATCGCTTCTGGACGCTGTTCGGCGGGGCCTTCACCGTCTACGGCGCGTGCAAGACCAACCTCGCGACGATCTCGAACACGCAGCTGATCGCGGCGATCCTCTACCTCGCCGCCAAGAACCCCGCCGATCCGATCCTCCAGAATCCGCAGAAGCTGTTCATGCTCGCGGGGCTCGTCTCCAAGTCGAAGAACTTCGGCATGACGTTCTCGAACCTCGATGACTTCATCGACTTCGTGAAGGACCCGGCGGGCTCGCTCGGCTCGATGGCGTCGTCGGGGAGCGGGTCGGCGAGCTCGGCCGCGAGCTCGGGCATCGCGAGCCTGACCGGCGGCGAGAAGCTCGGGCTCGAGCTCGACAAGACCAAGCTCGGACAGATCGCGACGGCCGGGCCGCGACGGACGTATCGCGTGCAGGCATGGGGAGAGATCGAGCGGAAGGCGAAGGGGCCCGATGGGACCCCGATCTTTCCGGCGATCCGCTCGGAGATCACCGGCGTGTGGGACACGAAGGTCGTCAACCAGAATGCGAGGAAGACTCCGATGCCGAACGGGTCGTGGGTCTTCATGAGGGAAGACTGAAATGGCGAGTCGTATCTTCGCGGTCGATCTGGGTGCTTGGAGCGTCAAGCTCGCGATCGCCAGTCCAGGCATCCGGGGCGCGTCGCTGGTCGACGTCGTCGAGCGGCTCGTGCCCCCCGGGGACGATCCCGTCGAGGCGCGCGCGCGGCACACGCTGCGCGAGATGATCGAGTCGCTCCACCTCCGCGACGAGAGCGGCTACATCGGCGTGTACGGCGACCAGGTGTTCGCGCAGATCCTCGACTTCCCGTTCAAGTCGCTCCGGCGCGCGGAGCTCGACAAGGCGGTCGGCAACGAGCTCGAGGGCGTCGTGCCGCTCGACCTCGAGGACATGGTCTACACGTTCGAGCCGCTGCCGGCCGTACCGGCGCACGCCGACGGTCCGACGCTCCCCGACGCCCAGCGTGGCCGCGTCGCCCCGGTGGTCGAGGGCATGCGCGTGCTCAGCTACGCGATGAAGCGCGACCGCGCCGAGGAGCTGATCGAGCTCGGCAAGCAGTGCGGCTTCCAGACGCGCGGCGTCCTCGCCTGCGGCGGGGCCGCGATCCGCCTCGTCGAGCGGATCCCGTCGCTGCAGCAGGCGCGCGAGGCCGGCGCGGTCGCGGTGATCGACGTCGGTCACGAGCGCACCGACGTCGTGATCGTCGCCAGCGGCAAGGCGGTGTTCAGTCGCTCGCTCGCGCGCGCGGGCAAGCACGTCACCGAGGCGATCGCGCGGACCTGGCACCTGCCGTTCGCGCAGGCCGAGGCGGCGAAGCACCAGAACGGGTTCGTCGCATCGAACGCGGAGCCCGCGGCGAACGAGGAGATGGCGCGGATCCATCAGGGCATCGTCGGCGAGCTCATGCCGTTCGCCCGCGACCTGCGCCAGACGTTCACCGCGTCGCGCGCGCGCACCGGCTTCCTGCCGGTCGCGGCGATCGTCGTCGGTGGTGGCGCCCGGCTGCGCGGCATCGCGGCGTTCCTGACCGAGCAGCTCGGCATCCCGACCTGGGGGCCGTCGCGCGAAGATCTCGCCGCGTTCGCGGGGCTCCGGCTCGGCGACCGCGTCACGGAGATGCCGATCGACTCGGCGGCGATGACGATCGGCGCGGCGTACGACGCCGCGGGTGGTCGTCCGAGCTTCGATCTGCGCTCCGGCTCGCTCGCCGTGCGCATGGACCTGTCGTTCCTGCGCGCGAAGGCCGTACCGCTCGGCGCGTCGGTGCTCGCGATCGCCGCGTTCGCGGCAGGCAGCGCGTACGCGGATCTGTATCGGCTGCGCAAGTCCGAGAAGGTGCTGTCGACCCGGCTCGCGAACGAGAGCGCCGAGCAGTTCGGGACGTCGCGGAGCGCCTCCGACATCATCAAGTCGGTCGGGCCCGGGGGCACGGGCGGTGGCGGCTCGGAGTCCCCGCTGCCGAAGCTGTCGGCGTACGACATCCTCGTCGAGATCTCGAGCAAGGTCCCCGACAAGACCAAGATCACGCTCGACATCGACCAGCTCCAGATCTCCGATACCAAGGTGTTCCTCAAGGCGATGACGAAGACGTCGAACGAGATCGACACGCTCAAGGACCAGCTCAAGACGATCGATTGCTTCAAGGACGTCACGCCCGGGGCGGTGACGGCGGTCGGCGACAAGCAGCAGTTCACGATGACGATCTCGTCGTCGTGCATGGGCGGCGTCTCCGGAAAGAAGAGCTCCTGATGGCGATCTCCGATCGTGCACGTGACTTCTGGGATCGCATCTCACCGCGCGAGCGCAGGCTCGTCGTCCTCCTCGCGATCGCCACCCCCATCATCATCGCGGTGTGGCTCGGCCTCGCCATCCACGACGGCCTCGTCGCGATGGAGACGCGCAACGACGAGAACCGCAAGGCCCTCGGGATCGTCGAGGATCTCCGCGCGCGCGGCCCCGCCCAGGCGACCGACGATGTCGTCGCCACGATGGGCACCGATCCGCTCTCGCTCAACACCTACCTGACGAACGCCGCCCAGAAATCGGGCTTCACGCTCAAGGGCACCCAGCCCCACACGCCCGTCACCAAGAACAAGTTCGTCACCAACTCGGTGACCTGCACGGTCTCGGAGCTCACGCTCGAGCAGCTCACGAAGTTCCTCCACGAGATCGAGACCGGCAGCAAGGTCGTGATCGTGACCTCGCTCGACATCCGCAAGAACTTCAAGTCGAAGGAGAAGCTCGACGCGACGCTCGAGGTCTCGACCTACTCGAAGGAGCCGCCGAAGGAGGGCGACGCGCCGAAGGACGGGGACAAGGACAAGGACAAGTCCGGCAGCGGTAGCAGCAGCGAGAAGCGAGTCTGATCATGGCCCTGGCACTCCCTCACCTCGGCCCTCGCATGCGGAAGGTCGTCCGCGGCATCGGCTTCTTCGTGCTCGCGCTCGTCACGTTCGTGTTCGGCGTCCAGCTCACGTTCCCCTACGATCGCGTGAAGGCGAAGATCGTCGACGCGCTGTCGGAGAAGTACGACGCCTCCATCGGGGACGTCGAGCGCGGCTTCCTGCCCGGCACCGTCACGTTCAAGGCGATCAGCATCAAGACGCGGCCGGCGCAGGCGGATCTCGATCGCGTCGCCAAGATCGAAGACGAGAAGGAGCGCGCGATCCAGCGGGCGCTGCTCGTCACGACGGTGTTCGTCGACAAGCTCGAGGTCCACCTGGGCGTGCTCGCGCTGATCGGCGGCAAGGTCTCCGTCGATCTCGACACCAAGATCGGGAGCGGGCAGATCGCGGGCTCGATCGCGGTGAGCAAGGACGGCACCGAGATCGATCTCGAGGGGCATGACCTGCCGGGCCTCCGGCTGCCGCTTCGCGAGGCGTTCTCTGGCCTCCC
Source organism: Pseudomonadota bacterium (assembly GCA_026387715.1). Taxonomy (GTDB): domain Bacteria; phylum Myxococcota_A; class Polyangia; order Haliangiales; family Haliangiaceae; genus JABFXX01. The sequence continues at coordinate 4,510 of JAPLLF010000398.1, read as the reverse complement.
GCTCGACGGCAAGGTGCAGTTCAGCGTCGTCGCCGACCTGCCGAACGTGAAGAACAAGGCGGGCAAGGTCGGGCCCGACTGGAGCAAGGCCGAGGCGGCGATCTCGTTCGAGTGCCCATCGAACTGCACGCTCGGCGATGGCGTGGCGAAGTTTCACCCCAAGGTGAAGAAGTCGTCCGAGGCGACCGTCAAGGACGGCCTCGACTTCAACAAGCTCTTCGTCCAGTCGATGGTGGCGAAGCTCGAGGTCAAGAAGGGCGTCGCGGAGATCACGAAGTTCGAGATGGCGTCGAAGGATCTCGAGATGCACCTCCAGCTCTTGCTCAACCTCGCCCCCGAGGTCGGGGACTCGATGGCGGCCGGGTGTTTTCGCTACAAGCCGAGCGAGGAGCTGCTCAAGCGCGAGCCCAAGACCTACAGCGCCTTCATGTTGATCGGTGGACCGCTCGGGCCCGACAAGCTCTTCCACGTGAAGCTCGACGGCAAGGTCAAGGATCTCAAGAAGCTCGCGCTCACGTGCGGCCCGACGACGAACCAGGCGATGGACGACTTCTCGGGGACGCCCAAGCCGGCGAAGCCCAACCTCGCGCCGCCCGAGGAGCCGACCCGGGTCCCGGCCGCGCCGACGATCCCGCACGACGCGATGCCCCCGACGCCGGTCACCAGCGCGGGCAGCGCGACCGCAGGCAGCGCGGGCTCCGGCTCGGGCTCGGCGACGGTCCCGCTGCGGCCGCCAGGCCCGGAGCACGAGGAGAATCCGCCGGTGGGTAGCGGGAGCGCGCACGAGGGTGGGGAGGGCTCCGCGGCGCCCGCGCCCGAGCCGACGATCCCGTAGGTCAGGGACCGAGCCCGACCCACTCCGCGCCGTCCTCGCCGACCTCCTTCTTCCAGATCGGCACGCGATCCTTCAGCCGATCGATCATCGCGCGACACGCGGTGAACGCCTCGGCGCGGTGGGGTGCGGCGGCGGCGATCGCGACGGCGAGGTCGCCGATCGCGAGGTGCCCGCGACGATGCTCGACCGCGAGCCTCGTGCCCGGCACCTCGGCCTCGATCTCGGTGACGAGCCGGCGCATCTCGCGCATCGCCATCGACCCGTACGCCTCGTACTCGAGGTGATCGACGACGACGCCACGGCTGTGCCGGCGCACCATGCCGACGAACGTGACGATGCCACCCATGCCAGGGCCGCTCACCGCGGCGATGCAGCGATCGAGGGACAGCGGCTCCGCGAGGAGCGCCACGTGCGCCTCGCGCGGCAGGGTCGCCTCGATCGAACCACCCGCGACCGGCGGGATCAACGCGAGCTCGTCGCCGTCGGCGAGCGTGCGATCGTCGGGCGCGAAGTCCTCGTTGACCGCGACCCGGAACCTGCCGCGCAGGCGGGCGATCGCGTCGTGGCGAGCTGCGAGCAGGTCGATCACGTCGCTCACGGTCGCCCCGAGGGGGAGCTCGAGGGTCTCGTCGCTTCGCCCGAGCCGCTCGCGGAACACCGCGAAGTAGAGGACCGCGATCTTCATGGCGTGGGTAGTATGCCCCGCATGCCGACCGAGCACGTGCTCGCGATGTTCGCGGCGATCCGGAAGGTGGCGCGCCGGATCCCGAAAGGGCGGGTGATCACGTACGGGCAGCTCGCCGAGCTGGCGGGCTTTCCTGGGGCCGCGCGGGTCGCAGGCGCGGCGATGAAGACCTCGACCCCTGCGGATCGTCTCCCGTGGCACCGCGTGATGGGCAAGGTCGGCGGCCGTGGCCGGATCGCGATCCACGATCCGGTCGGCGCCGCGATCCAGCGTCAACTCCTGGAGGAGGAGGGCGTCGTGGTCGGCACCGGTGGCCTCATCGCGCTCGAGCGCTACGGCTGGCTACCTACAGGCGAATCAGGCCGCGTCGCATCGCCTCGACGACGGCCTCGGTCCGCGTCGAAGACCCGAGCTTCATCATCACGCCGTTGACGTGGAACTTCGCCGTGTGATCGCTGATCCCGAGGCGATCGGCGACCAGCTTGTTGGAGAGGCCCTCGGCGAGCAACTGGACCACCTGGCGCTCGCGCTCGGTCAGCTCACCGCGACCCTTGGCCTCGCGCGGCGGCACGGGCGCCGGGACGAGCGAGGAGGCCAGCTCGGTGTCCATCACCGTCAGGCCACTGCGGACCGCGGCCAGCGCCGCGTGGATGCCGGGACCGACGTGGTCGCGGAGCACGACGCCACGCGCGCCGGCGGCGATCGCGGGTGCCACGTGCGAGACATCGCTGACGACCGCCACGACCGGCATCGTGAACGCGCGCAGCTCTCCCAGCCGGGCGAGCAGCTTGCTGGCGTCGATGCCGGCATCCCACAAGGCGACCTCGGCGAGCTTGGCGTCGACGACGGAGATCGCCCCGTTCTGCGCGAGCAGACTTCCGAGGCCAGCGCGCAGCAGGGGGTCATCGGTCAGGAGGGCGACCTTGATGGGGTCGGTGACCGCAGCGATGTGAAGATTTGGATTGCGGGTCATGGGCTCTCCCGACCGGTAAGGCCGTTGAGAGAACGTGAGCACGCCGGACGACCAGGTCAACCCTCCCCATGTGGTCAGGGTGTGGTCAGGCTCCGGCTCGGATCGTCGGATGTGCTCGGAATTACATCGATTCGTTCGCGCACGAAACAGACCGTCCTACCAGGAGGAGCTCCCGCTAGGGTCGTCCCTTGTGATCGAGGCCGAGCTTCGCGCGTCGCAGGACCTCCTGGAGGTTGTCGAGCGTGACCGGCTTGGCGACGTAGTCGTCCATACCGGCCGCGAAGCAGGCCTGACGGTCCTCTTCGCGGGCGTTCGCCGTCATGCCGCAGATCCGCGGCCGGTCGGTGGGATGGGCGCGGAGGATCGCGCGGGTGGCATCGAGGCGGTCGAGCTCGGGCATCTGCACGTCCATGAAGACGAGGTCGTATTCGCCGCGTTCGACCGCGGCGACCGCCTCGTGCCCGTTCGCCACGAAGTCCGGCTGGTAGCCGAGCCGCGCGAGCATGGCGCGCGCGACCTTCTGGTTCACCGAGTTGTCCTCGGCGACCAGGATCCGGAGATCCTGGGGCGTCACGTGGACGGGCGCGAGCGCGGGTGGTGCGATCGGCGCCGTGGCGAACACCGCAACGATCGCGTCGAACAGGTGGGAGTGCTTCACGGGCTTGGTCAGCACCGCGGCGAACGCTGGCGTCCTTGGCCGGGGTCACGCCGAGCGAGCTCAGCATCACGAGCGGCATCGCGGCGCGATGGGCGCGGATCGCGGTGGCGAGCTGCACCCCGTCGAGCTCCGGCATGTAGAAGTCGAGGATCGCGAGATCGAAGGCATCGCCGCGCGCGATCCATGCGAGCGCCTCGCGCGGGCGCGCGGTCGAGGTGACCGCGATCTCCCACTGCTCGAGCTGGAGCTGGAGGATGCGCAGGTTCGTCGCGTTGTCGTCGACGACGAGCACGCGCTTGCCGGCGAGGGGCACGAGCCCGGACTCGTTGCGTTGGGGAACCGGGCAGACCTTGCCGGCGATCGTGAACTCGAACGTCGAGCCGACGCCGACCTCGCTGGTGACGGCCATCTCGCCGTGCATGAGCTCGACGAGCCGCTTGCAGATCGCGAGCCCGAGACCGGAGCCGCCGTAGAGCCGCGTCGTCGACGTGTCGACCTGGGAGAACGCGCGGAACAGCCGGTCGATCCGATCCGCGGGGATGCCGATGCCAGTGTCGCGCACGCGGACCCGCAAGGTGACGAGCTCGCCGTCGGGGATCCCGTCGACGGTGACGAGGACGTCGCCCCGCTCGGTGAACTTCACCGCGTTCGACAGCAGGTTGAGCAGCACCTGCCTGACGCGCCCGAGGTCGCCGCAGATCCCGAGCGGGGTCGCCGGATCGATGAAGTACGCGAGCTCGAGCCGCTTCGCCGCCGCGGGCGCCGCGACCAGGTCGAGCGTGGACTCGATGCACTCGCGCAGGTCGAACGGATGGAGCTCGACCTCGAGCTCGCCCGCCTCGATCTTCGAGAAGTCGAGGATGTCGTTGATGATCGTCAGCAGGTGATCGCCGCTCGACCGGATGGTCTCGACGAAGTCGCGCTGGCGGGGGTCGAGCGTGGTGTCGAGCAACAGGCCGCTCATGCCGATGATGGCGTTCATCGGCGTCCGGATCTCGTGGCTCATCGTCGCGAGGAACGTCGCCTTCGCGCGCACCGAGGTCTCCGCGGCCTCGCGCGCTTGCTCCAGCTCGGCGGTGCGCAGGCCGACCCGCTGGTCGACCTCGTCCTTGGCGGCGCGGAGCTGGTCGAGGTTGCCCTGCAGGCGCTCGCGGTAGTTCTTCAGGAGCACGCCGAGGTTGACCATGACGACCGCGAAGATGATCAGGTTCATGCCCCCGACCAGGGAGGGGGACAGGTCGGTCCGGCCCGACCACGCCAGGCCGACCACCACATTCACGACACTCGCCGCGATGCCGACCCGCGACGTGAGGGTCAGGGCGGTCCCGTCGAGGTACTGCAGGCCGATGAAGGCGCCGA
>JAPLLF010000518.1 GCA_026387715.1 Pseudomonadota bacterium | reverse complement strand
GCCGGAAGTTGAAGGTCTGCGCCGCCTGGGCGAGCAGGGTGTCGTCGAGCGCGGGCCACGGCATCGTCATCGGGTGTGGTCGGCAGCATCGCACCAAATTCGATGAAATCTTGCCCCCCGCTCGCGCCCGCTCGACCATTGCACACATGCGCACACACGAACGTCGAATCCGCCGAGCCACCAGCGTCCAGCAGGCCCGGCTGCGCATCTTCGAGCCGTTCTTCACGACCAAGCCGCTCGGGCAGGGCACGGGGCTCGGGCTCGCGATGGTCTACGGCTCGGTCCACGGGCACGACGGCGCGATCGAGGTCGCGTCCGCGCCCGGCGAGGGTTCGACCTTCCGGATCTACCTCCGATCGTCGACACCGTGCCGCCGCCGGCGCCGGCCGTGAGCGAGCCGTCGGTGCACCCCGAGCGTGGCACCGTGCTGGTCGTTGACGACGAGCCCGTGGTCCAGGCCACCATGGCCCGGTTGCTCAAGCGCATGGGCTTCGCCGTCATCGTCGCCAGCGACGGCGCGGAGGCGCTCGCGATCTTCGATCGCCGCCGGGCGGAGATCCAGCTCGTGCTGCTCGACATGTCGATGCCGGTGATGGGCGGCAACGAGTGTTTCCGCAAGCTGCGCGAGCGGAGCAAGGTGCCGGTGCTGCTCGCGTCGGGGTTCGCGCCCGACCACGAAGCACAGATGCTGCTCGCGGCGGATGCCGCGGGCTTCCTCGAGAAGCCGTTCACGCGCGGCCAGCTGTCCGCCACCATCGACAAGATCCTCACCGCGTGAGCGGCGCGTCACCTACGCCGCGGCGCGCTCGATGTCCGCGAGCGGGATGGCGCCGTCGCGGAGCGACTTCCAGGAGGTCTCTGAGACCTCGATGATCGTGGAGCTCGGCGCGGGCGTGAGGTCGCCAGCGTCGACCCAGATGTCGACGGTCTGGACGAAGCGCTGCCGCACCGCCGACGCCGAGCTGGCGCCGGGCTTCTTCTCGAGGTTGGCGCTCGACAGCAGCATCGAGCCACCGAGCTCCGTCAGGATGCGCCGCGTGAGCGTGTCGTCGGGAACGCGGACCCCGAGCTTGCCCGTCGCGCGGGTGAGGACCTTGCGGACCTTGACCGGGAGATCATCGCTCGGCGGCAGCACCAGCGTGAGCGGGCCGGGCCACATCTTCGCGAGTCGCTGGGTGGTCTTCCACGTCGTGCCGGTGACGACGCCGCGCGCGGCGACGAGATCGGCGACCAGCACCAGGGTCGGGTGGACCTTCGCGCGCCGCTTGCTCTGCATCAACCGCATGACGGCGTCCTCGGAGCGAACGTCCGCGGCGATGCGGTAGGCGCCGCGCATCGGGAAGCAGGCGAGCCCGCCGCTCGCGACGACCTCAGCGATCTCGTCGGCGCGATCGTGGGCCTCGGCGAGGGGGATGACCTTCATCGACGCTGTGCCATCGGTGCAATGGGCATCCCTCCATCCTACTCCGCTTACTCCTCGCGCGCGTAGACCGTCGTGCCGATGATCAAGAACTTCCCGGTCCGACCGACGCTGGTGATGTACTCCCTGGCCTGGCCCGGGCGGATCGCCAGCAAGTAGCCATCCGCCTGCCAGCGGCCCTGGCTGCCCTGCGCGACGGTGACCTCGCGGTTGATGATCACGTTGCCGCTCTCGTAGGTCCCGTTGGCGTTGAACACGAACTTGCCCGACGGGCTCTTCCAGCGGCCGACGAGGTCCTTGGCGGCGACGAGCTCGAGCGGGTAGTGGCGGCCCGCGCCGATCTCGAACCACGGCCCGTCCTTGTCGGTGCCGGACTTGAACGGGTTCTCGTGGGTGTAACCATCCGTCGTCTCGGAGATCTTGCCGTCCTTGATCGTGAACGTGCCGACGCCGGTGCTCCCATGTTGCGCACGCTGGCCGTCGACGTCGTACAGCGCACCCGATCCGAACCGCGGGTTGACCGCGTGGGTGCCGTCGGGGAGGTAGACCATCAGCAGCGGGATCATCTGGTTGCCGTTCATGCCGCCGGACGTGTAGCGCCACCACATGCCCTCGGGCTTGCCGTTCGCGATGCGTGTCGTTGGAATCTTCACGCCGCGTCCGCTCGGCATCCAGCCGACCGATCCGAAGTAGAGGTCGGGGGTATTGCCGGTCGGCAGGTGCGTGCCGTCATCGGTGGTCGGGGGCGGGGTCGGCGTCGGCGTGCCGGGCGGCGCGACGATCGCGACGCTCTTGAGCAGCTCCTGTACGCCGGCGCCGTGCTTCTGCAGCACCGTGTTGCTGGTGAACAGCAGCACGATCACCGCGCGCTGATCGCCGCGGAGCAGGAGCCCGATCATGCGCACGTGCACGCCGTGGTCGGCCGACTCGACGTCGTAGCTCTTCGCGTAGAGCTTGCCGACCGCGCCGCGGTCGGTGATCGACACGTCGCTCGACCCGCGGACCTTGGCGTCACTGTTGAGCGCGCTCGCGAGCGCGCCGAGTTGCTCGTCGGGGCTGCCGGTCGCGGCCTGGGCGCCGACGATCACGGCGGCCATCAGTTCGCCTGGCTGCGGCGGTGGCGCGACGACGCGGACGTTGTCCTTGTCGACCCCCACCCAGCCGCTCGGCACGGCGTAGCGCACGCCATTGGTGACGTCGGCGAACGCCGGCGCGCCGAGACACGCGACGACGATCACCATCACGATCACGCTCACCCACCAGCTCCGGGTTCCCCACATGCCTCGAGTGTGGCACGTGGATGCCACGGTGGGCGCCGCAGCTGCGCGGCGGCTTGGCGCACTCGCAACGCGTTCGGGTGGGAGCCGTCCGCGCATGTTCGCCGGTGGCATGCGCGATGCAAAACCTGCGAACACGAGGAGGCTTCGATGTACGTCCTGATCACGTGGGGCTCGAAGCGCGGTGGCACCGAAGGCATCGCGCGGATCATCGGGGAGACGCTGCGCGAGGCCGGACTCCGCGTGGAGCTGCGGCCCGCGTCGACGGTGCGCGGCCTCGACGCGTTCGACGCGGTGATCGTCGGCGGCGCGCTCTACGCGAACCGCTGGCACCGCGACGCCCGTCGCTTCGTCGCGCGCCACGTCGCGGCGTTGCGCCACCTCCCGGTGTGGCTGTTCTCGAGCGGACCACTCGACACGTCCGCCGACCGCGGCGAGCTGCCGACGCCGTCCCAGGTCGCGGTGCTGCAGGAGCGCATCGGCGCGCACGCGCACGTGACGTTCGGCGGCCGGCTCGCCCCCGACGCGGAGGGCCTCGCGGCGCACGCGATGGCGCGGACGTCGAGCGGAGACTGGCGCAACCCGGAGCGCATCCGGGCCTGGGCCGCGGAGCTCGCGACCACGCTGGCCGTCGCCCGCCCGGGCGTCGCGGTCGATCCGCCGGCGCGCGCTGGGCGGCGGCTCGTCGCTCACGGCCTCGTCGCCGCCGCGAGCAGCGGGGGGCTGTTCGCGGTGCTGCTGGCGCTCGCCGCGACGCCCGTGGCGCGTGGCCTCCACGCGATCGCCACGCTCGCGGTGTTCGCGGTCGTGGCGCGTCATTACTTCGTGGCGCGGGGCGCGCGCGACCCGCTGCCGACCGCCGCCGCGTTCGGCGCGCTGTTCGCGGCGGGCGAGCTCGCCATCGTCGGTGGTGTCCAGGGCAGCCTCGCGATCGCGGGCAGCGTCACGGGCTTCTGGGTGCCGCTGCTGATCGCGTTCGCGATCACCTGGGTGGTCGGGCTCGTCGCCTCGACGATGCCGTGGCCCACGCGGGTCGCGGGCGCCGACGTGGCCCGCGGCCACGCGATCAGAACTCGAAGTAGTGCTGCACGCTGAGG
>JAPLLF010000583.1 GCA_026387715.1 Pseudomonadota bacterium | reverse complement strand
GCTCGACGAACTCGGCGGAATGCAGACCGGGATGACCGCAATCGACTGGTTGGGAGAAGGCTGATGGCCTACGCACGCACCAGCGACGGCATCCGCGTGCACTACGAGGTGCTCGGCCGTGCCAGCGCACCGCCGGTACTGATGATCCAGGGCCTCGGCGCCGACAAGCACGGCTGGGACATGCAGCGCTACGTGTTCGCCGCCAAGTACAGGGTCATCGCGCTCGACAACCGCGGGGCGGGCCGCAGCGACAAGCCCTTCGGTCACTACAGCCTCGAGCAGATGGCCGACGACGCCATCGCCGTGCTCGATGCCTGCGGTGTCGATTCGGCGCACGTGATCGGTGCCTCGATGGGGGGCGCTATCTCGCAGATCGTCGCCGTGAAGTACCCCGAGCGGGTGCGGTCGCTCACGCTGGTCTGCACGGCGTGCCGCAATCATCCCTGGCGCCGCGAGCTGCTCGAGGGTCTCGACCTCGACGACGCCGACATGGTCGACGTGCCCGCCGCCTTCGAGGGCGACCTCGACGCCGCCCTCGCGTCGAGCCGGCAGCTGGGGCTCGAGGGCGTGGTCGCGAAGCGCGCGAGCTCGCCGTACCGGTCGACGCGCTCGCGCGACTGGCTGAAGATGAAGTCGGATCCCGAGGCCGACTTCGCGATCTGCGGGTACACGCCGCCGAAGGGCTCGCGCAACGGCATCGGCGCCCTGCACTGGATCGAGCCCGAGCTCGTCGTGCAGGTGCGCTACCGCGAGTGGCCGGTCGACAGCGCGCTGCGGTTCCCGGTGTTCGTACGCCTGCGGCCGGACAAGACGCCCCACGAGTGTGGGATGCCGCTGCGCCACACCGGCGAGGGTGGTGGCGATGGCGAGGGCGACCTCGCGGCGGTGTTCGACGAGCCGGTAGTCGACGACCGCCCCGCGATCGTCCCCGATCCGGATCTGTTCGATCCCGTGACCGATCCGGTCGACGACACCGATCCAGGCCGCCTGCCCGACGCGTCCGCGCTCGAGGTCGACGCGCCGATCCGCGAACTGCGGCTCACCCGCCTGCACAAGGTGTTCTGGCCCGAGGAGCAGATCACCAAGGGCGAGCTGATCGAGTACTACCGGGCGGTCGCGCCGGCGATCCTGCCCTATCTCAAGGATCGGCCGACGGTGCTGACCCGCTATCCCGACGGCATCACGGGCGAGATGTTCTTCCAGAAGGACATGCCCGGCTGGATCCCGCCGTGGCTGCGCACCACCACCCTGTGGAGCGAGCACAGCCAGCGCGAGATCCACTACGTGCTCGTCGACGACGCCGACGGGCTGGCGTACGTCGCCAACCTCGGCTCGATCCCGATCCACTGCTGGGCGTCGCGCACGACCTCGCTCGAGAAGCCCGACTGGGCGATCGTCGATCTCGACCCGAAGAACGCGCCCCGCGAATGGGTGGTGCCGCTCGCGCTGGCGATCCACGCGCTGTGCGACGACGTGAAGCTGCCCAACTACGTCAAGACGTCCGGCCAGTCGGGGTTGCACGTCCTCATCCCGCTCGGTGGCCAGTGCACGTTCGAGCAGGCGCGCACGCTGGCGTACCTGATCGGCCTGCTCGTCGAGCGGCAGCACCCCGACATGGCGACGACGAATCGCAACCCGGCCGCGCGCGGCGGGCGGGTGTACCTCGACTGGGGCCAGAACGCGCACGGGCAGCTGCTGGTCGCGCCGTACAGCGTGCGCCCCGTCGCCGGCGCGCCGGTGTCGATGCCGCTCGAGTGGCCCGAGGTCGTCCCCGATCTCGATCCGAAGGTCTTTCACCTGCGCAACGCCCTGGCGCGGATCGCCGCGCGCGCGCACGACCCCTGCCTGCCGGTGCTCGACGAGCGCCCCGATCTCGCGGCCGCCCTCGTCGAGCTGGAGCGTCACGCCAAGGACGGCTAGTCGGCGATGGTGTAGCGTCGGCGCGTGAAGATCGCGTGCATCGGCGGCGGACCCGCCGGGCTCTACCTCGGCATCCTCGTCAAGCGCGTGGCCCCGGAGCACGAGGTCGTCATCTACGAGCGCAACCGCCCGGACGACACGTTCGGCTTCGGCGTCGTGTTCAGCGACGCGACGCTCGGTAACCTCGCCGCGGCGGATCCAGAGTCGCACGCGCAGATCACGAGCCGGTTCTCGCGCTGGGACGACATCGAGGTCCACGTCGGCGGCGAGGCGCTGCGCTCGACCGGCCACGGGTTCTGCGGCGTCGAGCGCAAGGAGATCCTCCAGATCCTCCAGGCGCGCGCGACCGCGCTCGGCGTGCGGATCGCGTACGAGCATCCCGTGACCTCGCTCGACGCCGAGGAGCTCCGCGACGCCGATGTCGTCGTCGCGTGCGACGGCGTCGGCAGCTGGGTGCGCGCCGCGCTCGCCGCGGACTTCGCGCCGCGCGTCGACGTGCGCCCGAATCGCTTCGTGTGGCTCGGCTGCACGGTGCCGTACCAGGCGTTCACGTTCCTGTTCGAGCCGACGCCGTTCGGGCTGTTTCGCGTCCACGCCTACCGGTTCGCCGCCGATCGCTCGACGTTCATCGTCGAGTGTCGCGACGAGACGTGGCGCAACGCGGGGCTCGACACCGCCGACGAGGATCAGACGATCGCGATCCTCGAGGGCGTGTTCGCGGACCACCTGCGCGGCCACCGGCTCGTCAAGAACCGATCGATCTGGCGCAACTTCCCGACGGTCCGCTGCGGCAAGTGGCACGCCGGCAACGTCGTCCTCGTCGGCGACGCGGCGCACACGGCGCACTT
>JAPLLF010000739.1 GCA_026387715.1 Pseudomonadota bacterium | reverse complement strand
GCGGCCGAGGCCGTCGAGGCCGCGCCCGAGAACGCGCCGTCGTCTTCGGAGATGGCCGGCGACGGGTCCACCGAGGGCGACGGCATCGACGCGGGCTGGGATTGACCGCCAAGCCCCGCGCGCTGTCCAACGTCGTCGGGTTCGACGACTCGCCGTTCGAGTACGCGCACCGCGGCGACGTGCGCGTCGTCGGCGCGGTCTGCGCGCGCACGCGGCTCGACGGCGTGCTCGCGACGACCGTGCGGCGCGACGGCTCGAACTCGACCGATCGGTTGATCGAGACGGTCGCCGCGAGCCGGTTCGCCGATCACATCCGCGCGGTGCTCCTGCAGGGCATCGCGCTGGCCGGCTTCAACGTCGTCGACATCGAGCGGCTGTCGGCCACGCTCGACGTGCCGGTGCTCGTCGTCGTCCGCAAGCACCCGCGCATGCAGCTGGTCAAGGACGCGCTGCTCGAGCGCACCACGGGTGGCGCCGACAAGTGGAAGCTCGTGGAGCGCATGGGCGCCCCGGAGCGCCTCGGGGCGGTGTGGGTCCAGCGCGTCGGGCTGTCGATGGGCGAGGCGACCGAGCTGCTCGCCTCGACGACGTCCCACGGCAACATCCCGGAGCCGCTGCGCCTGGCGCACATCATCGCGGGTGGGGTCGAGCGCGGCGCGAGCCGCGGCCGCCCGTAGTCGATCCTAGGTCGATCGAGCGATCAGAGCGGGGCGCAGACGTTCGCGCTGGCGGGCGACGACGAGCTGGTTCCGATGAAGCGGGCTTCGATCCGGTTCTCGGTGTTGGGGATCGCGTGACACTCGCCGTTGCCGGTGGTCGGCTTGGACACGCACATGCCGGTGTTCGCCATCGCCTCGTCGGCGATGCAGAACGTCGGCGCCTTGCCGCTCGCGTCGGGGCAGGTCCCCGCGCACGCCTGGGTGCAGAACCCCGCGGCGTGGCAGTGCCCGCCCGTGAAGTTGCAGTCGGCGTTGGTGGTGCAGGTGTCGCCGATGAACTTGGTGGTCGCGGGCGCCTTGCCGTGGAGCTTCGGGAACACCGTGGTGTCGTCGAGCCGCACGAACGAGAAGCCGTCGTGCTCCATCGCCGTGAGGATCGCGTCGAGGTGATCCGCGGTCGACTGGTGGATGTCGTGGAACAGGATGATGCCGCCGTTCGTCGAGCGGACCTGCGACATCACGTAGCCCTGCATGTCGTTGCGCATCTCGTCGGGGACGTAGCGGAACGTCGACTTCTTGCACGTGCCGCCACCCGCCGCGAAGCACCAGTCGGCGCTGTCGATGTGCCAGCCGGTGACGATGTAGCCGCGGTCCTGCACGGCCGTCTTCGCGCTGCAGTTCGCCGAGCCGAACGGGAACCGGAAGTACTTCGGCGTCTCGCCGGCGGCGCGGATCAGCGCGTCGGTGCCGTCGACCTCGGTCGCGACCTTCGCCGCGGTCTGCTCGGCGAGGTTCAAGTGGTGCTGGCTGTGGTTGGCCAGGATGTAGTCGGGGTCGGCCGCGATCCGGGCGGCGAGCTCCTTGGCGCCGGCGGCGGCGTAGCGGCTGCCGTTGTTGAAGAACGTGGCGGGCGCGTGGTGGCGCTTGAGGATCTCGATGACCTTGGGCGTCGTCGCCGGGTTCGGGCCGTCGTCGAACGTGAGCGCGACGTGCTTGCCGAACCCGCTCCGGTCCGGCACGACGACGCCGCTGCAGCCGCCGTCTTCCTTGCCACCGGCGTTGTCCTCGAACGCGCTCTCGAACAGCGCGGTGTCCTCGTCCTCTTCGGTCGCGCACGCCGTCAGGGTGACGGGAAGGAGCGCGCCGAGGAGGGAGATCAGGGCGAGGGAGGAGACGTTACGCATGGCGAGATGGTTCAAAGCACGATCGGTACCAACGCAAGTGCTTGAAAAGACGCTGGTGACAGCTGTCCTCATCTGGCTGTTTGCACTGTATCTTCCGGCGCCTTGAGTAGCCTCCTGACCCCCGAAGACCTCTATCTGTTCAACCAGGGGACCCACTACCGGCTACACGACAAGCTGGGTGCCCACGTCACCGAGCGTGGCACTCACTTCGCCGTGTGGGCCCCCAACGCCCAGGCGATCTCGGTGATCGGTGACTGGAACGGCTGGCAGGCCGGGGCCTCCCCGCTGGCGCCGCGCGCCTCCTCGGGCATCTGGGAAGGCGAGCTCCCCGGGGTCCGCCACGGCGAGCGCTACAAGTACGCGATCCAGGGCCACGACGGGGTGGTGCGCGACAAGGCGGATCCGTTCGCGACCCGCGCCGAGCACCCACCCGAGACCGCCTCGGTCGTCTGGCAGGCACGCCACACCTGGCGCGACGAGGCCTGGATGGCGACGCGCCGGGCGCGGATCGCGCACGACGCCCCGGTCTCGATCTACGAGGTCCACCTCGGATCGTGGCGGCGCGAGCACAACGAGGTGCTCGGCTATCGCGAGCTCGGCCGGCAGCTCGGCGAGCACGTGCGCAACCTCGGCTTCACGCACGTCGAGCTGATGCCGGTGATGGAGCACCCATTCTACGGCTCGTGGGGCTATCAGGTCACCGGCTACTTCGCGGCGACGACGCGCTACGGCGCGCCCGACGATCTGATGGCGATGATCGACTCGCTGCACCAGCAGGGCATCGGCGTGATCGTCGACTGGGTCCCCGCGCACTTCCCGACCGACGCGCACGGCCTCGGCCTGTTCGACGGTACGCACCTGTTCGAGCACGCCGACCCACGGCGCGGGTTTCACCCCGACTGGACGAGCTTCATCTTCAACTACGCCCGGCACGAGGTGCGCGCGTTCATGATCTCGAGCGCGGTGTCGTGGCTCGATCGGTTCCACGTCGACGGCCTGCGCGTCGACGGCGTCGCGTCGATGCTGTACCGCGACTACTCGCGGAAGGACGGCGAGTGGGTGCCCAACGAGGATGGCTCCAACCACGATCGCGACGCGATCTCGTTCCTGCAGCAGCTCAACCGCGCGGTCTACGCGGCCCATCCCGACGTGCAGACGATCGCGGAGGAGTCGACCTCGTGGAGCGGCGTCACGCGGCCGCCCGAGCACGGCGGCCTGGGCTTCGGCTACAAGTGGGACCTCGGCTGGATGCACGACACGCTCACCCACTGCGGACGCGAGCCGATCCATCGCCAGTATCACCACGAGGAGCTCACGTTCCGCGCGATGTACGCGTCGTCGGAGAACTACGTGATGCCGCTGTCCCACGACGAGGTCGTCCACGGCAAGCGCGCGCTGCTCGAGAAGATCCCCGGCGACGACTGGCAGAAGTTCGCGACCCTGCGGCTGATCTACGGCTACCAGTGGATGCTGCCCGGCAAGAAGCTGATGTTCATGGGTGGCGAGCTCGCGGTCCGGCGCGAGTGGAACCACGACGCGGCGCTCGACTGGTCGCTCGGCGCGGGGCCCCTCCACGCGGGGATCGGGCGCTGGCTCGGCGATCTCAACGGCGCGTACCGCGCGCACCGGGCGCTCCACGTCGGGGACTGCGCACCGGATGGCTTCCGGTGGATCATCGCCGACGATCGCGAGTGCGGCGTGCTCGCGTTCGAGCGCTACGCGGCGGGCGCGCCGTCCATCGTCGTGCTCGTCAACTTCACGCCGGTCGTGCGCGAGGGCTACCGCGTCGGCGTGCCGGTCCCCGCCTACTGGCGCGAGCTGCTCAACTCCGACGCCGCGATCTACGGCGGCGGTGGGGCAGGCAATCGCGGCGGGGTCGGCAGCGAACCGACGCCGGCGCACGGCCACGATCAGTCGCTGGTCGTCACCGTGCCCCCGCTCGCCATCGTGGTATTCGAGGCGAAGTAATGTCGGAAAAGTGGGTTTGCGTCCACGGGCACTTCTACCAGCCACCCCGCGAGAACCCGTGGCTCGAGGCGGTCGAGCCGCAGCCGAGCGCGCACCCGTTCCGCGACTGGAACGAGCGGATCACCGCCGAGTGCTACCGCCCCAACGCGGCGGCGCGCGTCGTCGACGCGTCGAACCAGATCATCCGCATCGTCGACAACTACCAGCGGATGAGCTTCAACTTCGGGCCCACGCTGCTGTCGTGGCTCGAGGAGCACGCGCCCGACGTGCACGAGGCGGTGGTCGAGGCCGATCGGGCGAGCGTCGCGCGGTTCTCCGGTCACGGCTCCGCGATGGCGCAGGCCTACAACCACATGATCATGCCGCTCTCCTCTCCGCGCGACCGCGCGACGCAGGTGAGGTGGGGCATCGCCGACTTCAAGCACCGGTTCGGGCGCATGCCCGAGGGCATGTGGTTGCCCGAGTGCGCGGCCGACGTCGCCTCGCTCGAGGCGCTCGCCGCCGAGGGCATCACGTTCACCGTGCTCGCGCCGTACCAGGCCAAGGCGTGGCGTCCGCCGGGCGGGACGTGGCGCTCCACGCCGGTCGACACCGGGCGCGCGTATCGCTGCGACCTGCCGTCGGGCAAGTCGATCGATCTGTACTTCTACGACGGCGCGACCGCGCAGGCCGTCGCGTTCGAGCGGCTGCTCGCGAACGGGCACGAGATCATCTCGCGGATGATCGCGCGCGGGCCCGTCGAGGGTGGCGGCCCGACGCTGTGTCACATCGCCACCGACGGCGAGACCTACGGGCACCACCATCGCTACGGCGACATGGCGCTCGCGTGGGCGCTCGCCCAGGTCGAGCAGGGCTGGAACGGCACGCGGCTGACGAACTACGCCGAGTTCCGCGCGAAGGTCCCGGCGACGTGGGAGGTCCAGCTCCAGGACAACACGTCGTGGAGCTGCGCGCACGGCGTCAACCGCTGGCGCGACGACTGCGGCTGCAACAGCGGCGGCAAGCCGGGCTGGAACCAGCGCTGGCGACGCCCGCTGCGCGACGCGCTCGACTGGCTGCGCGATCAGGCGGCCGCGACGCTCGACGCCGTCGGCGGCCTGCTGTTCCACGATCCGTGGTCGGCGCGCGACGCGTACATCCACGTGCTGCTCCATCGCACGACCGACATCGAGGCGGCGCGCGATCGCTTCCTGGCGGCGCACGCGGGCCACACGCTGACGCCGGCGGAGCGCGTGCGGGCGCTGTCGCTGATGGAGATGGCGCGCCACGCGATGCTCATGTACACGAGCTGCGGGTGGTTCTTCGACGATCTCTCCGGGATCGAGACGGTGCAGTGCATGCAGTACGCGGCGCGCGTCGCCGAGCTCATCGAGGACATCGGCGGCAACCCCGTCGAGCCCGAGCTCGTCGATCGGCTGAGCGCGGCCGTGTCGAACCTCGCGGACGAGGGCGATGGACGCAAGGTGTGGGCGCAGCGCGTGAAGCCGGCGCACGTCGACCCCCAGAAGGTGTGCGCGCACGTCGCGGTGCACTCGCTCGTCGAGAGCGACGTCTCGGTCCACGAGGTCGACGTCTACGGCTACCACGTGGACTTCGTCGATCGGATCGAGCGCCGCTCGGGGCGCGCGCGCATGGTGGCGGGCACCGTGCGCGTGCGCAGCCAGCTCACCGAGGAGGCCACGTCGCTGTGCTTCGCGGGGCTCCACCTCGGCGAGCAGCACGTCACCGGGGGCGTGCGGCCGCCGCCCGACGCGCGGGTGTGGGCGCAGATCCTCGAGGAGCTGAGCACCGCGCTCAAGACCGCCGACGTGTTCGCGGCGCAGCGGACGATCGAGCTCCACTTCCCCGGCGCCCAGCTCTCGCTCACCTCGCTGCTCCCCGGGACGCGCGAGCGCGTGCTGGCCGGCGTGCTAGGCGAGGCGATCACCGACGCGGAGCGGGCGCTCGAGACCTTGTACGACGAGCACGTGCCGCTCGTGCGCTGGCTCGTCGCCCACGACCTGCCGGTGCCGGAGGTGTTGCGCACGACCGCCGAGGCGACGCTGCGTCGGCGCGTGCTCGCGAACCTGCGCAGCGACATGGCGAGCTTCGCGGCGCTCCAGGAGCAGCTGGGCGAGGCCGCCGAGGTGAAGATCAGCCTCGACACGCCCGAGATCGCGCACGCGGCGAGCGAGGGGCTCCGCCACCTGATCGATCGGATCGGCCGGCCCGACGGCGAGCTCGATCCGGTCGCGCTCGAGATCGTCGCGGCCGCGACCGACGTGGCCGCGCGCATGAAGAGCAGCGTCGAGCTGTGGTTCGCGCAGAACGCGACGTTCCGCTTGCTCGATCGGCTGCCGAAGCTGCGCGCCCAGGCCGAGACCAACCCGGTCGCGCGGCAGGCGGCGCTCCACCTCGAGAAGCTCGCGCGCGCGCTGCGGCTGGAGATCCCATGACCGGCGATCTCGCGCGCGACACCACGGTGACCGCGGATCCGTCGACGCCCGGGCGCTGGCGCCTCACGCTGCCCGATCACTGGGACTACCTGATGCCGTCGGGCGGGGTCGTGATGACCGCCGCGCTGCGCGCCGCGGAGGCCGCGATCGCCGATCCGCTCCTGCGGCTCGCGTCGACGACGGCGACCTTCTGCACGCCGATCCACGCGACCAAGCTCGTCGCCGATGTCGAGCTCCTCCGGCGCGGGGGGGCGACCGCGCAGGTGCGCGTCGGGATCTCGCACGCGAGCCCGATCGAGCACGGCGAAGGCGACATGGACAATCGCGGCGTCCTCGTGACCGCGACGTTCGTGCGCGATCGCAAGGGCCCCGACGTGATCGCGCACGCGTTCCCCGATGACGTCCGCAGCATCGACGACGCGCTGCCGACCGACGACACGCTCGCGAGCAACCCACACACGCGGTTTCGCTTCTACCAGCAGGTGGAGACCCGCATCGCGTCCGGCGACCGCTTCTGGGCGGACGACTGCGTTGCGGGGCCCGCCCGCTACGCGCGGTGGATGCGCTATCGCGTGCCGCAGCGCGACGCCGCCGGGCGCTTCGATCGGCTCGCGATCCCACCGCTGGTCGACACGATGCCGACGGCGCTGCACCGCGCGATCGGCCCCGGCACGTATCGGTTCTACGCGCCGAGCCTCGATCTCACGACCTACGTCGTCGACGACACCGATCGCGAGTGGCTGCTCGTCGACGTTCGCCTGCGTCGTGCGCGGGGTGGGTGGGCGGTGGCGGATGCCGACGTGTGGGATGACACCGGTAAGCTGGTCGCGTACGGCGCCCAGGCGATGTACGTCCAGTCGATCACCGGTGACGTTCCTGTGATCGATGCCTCGCGTCGCGACGGGTGAATCCGGCTACAATCGCCCGATGCGTCGATGGATCCTCGCGTTCGTGCTCACGACGGCGTGTGCCAAGGGTGGGGAGAAGCCAACCGTCGATGCCGTGGAGGTGGTGGACAGCGGGCCGCTCGCGCCGGACGCGCCCGCGTGCGACGGGCTCCCGTGCGACGCCGTGTACGTCTCCACCCTGATCGGCACCGACTTCGCCGCCGGCACCAAGGAGGCGCCGCTCAAGACGATCACCGAGGGGATCGCGAAGGCCGCGACCACCTCGCCGGCGAAGGCCGTGTTCGTCCGCGGTGGCACCTACCACGAGGCGATCGTGATGCACGACGGCGTCGGCGTGTACGGTGGCTTCGACGAGACGTGGACGCGTCAGGGGCAGCTCACCGAGATCGTCGGCCCCTCGCCGGCGGTGACGTTCGACGCGCTCCCGAGCGGCGGTGTGATCGACGGCTTCACGATCAAGAGCGACGACGCGACCGCGGCCGGCGGCTCGTCGATCGCGGTCTACGTGCACGCCTCGAAGCTGATCGAGATCCGGAAGTGCACGATCGAGCCGGGCGCCGGCGCGGCCGGGCTCGACGGGACCGATGGTGGCAACGGTGGCATCGGCTTCGACGGCGTGATCGGGCAGGCCGGTCGCGAGGACTCGTCGTCGATCTTCTGTGCCTCGCACGGCAAGCCGGGCTACGGCGTGGGTGGGACGTCCCAGTGCAATCGCACCGGCGGGCGTGGCGGCTACGCCGGGCACGCGAGCGGCACGGGCGAGATGGGCCAGCCCGGCGCGGGTGGTACGAGCGGCGGCGCACCTGGCGCGACGCAGGTCAACGGCGCTGTGGGCGCCGCCGGTTCGCCGGGGAGCCCCGGCGGCAACGGCGATGGTGGCAAGGAGGTCGGGGTGTTCAACGGCCTCGCGTACGAGGTGTCGAGCGGCATCGATGGCACGAGCGGCGGTGACGGCGACGGTGGTGGCGGTGGCGGCGGCGGCGGCGGCGGCACCACCGACTGCGATTCGTGGGGGTCGACCGGCGGCGGTGGTGGCGGCGGCGGCTGCGGCGGCACGCGCGGCACCGCCGGCACCGGCGGCGGTGGCTCGTTCGGCGTGATCGCGGTCGACGCGACGGTGACGTTGCGCAGCACGACGGTGCTCGCCGGCATCGGCGGCGCCGGTGGGCGCGGCG
>JAPLLF010000720.1 GCA_026387715.1 Pseudomonadota bacterium | reverse complement strand
CCGCGCGCGCTCTGGATCCCCTCCGCCACGATCGCGAGCCCGTACGCGCGGGCCGCGGCCGACGACGCGATCGCCCCGAGCGTGCGATCGCCGGCGTCGCGCACGCGCCGCGCCGCGCCCGCGGTGTCGAGCTCGGCGCGCGCGACGAGGTGAGGGTGACGCGCGAAGAACGTGGCGCACTGCGCGAGCGCCTGGGGGTGCGAGCTCACGACCCGCAGCTCGGCGAGCGTGACGTCGGGCAGCGCGAGCAGGCAGTGCTCGATCGCCGACACGACCTCGCCGGTGATGTGCAGCGTGGGGCTGCTGGCGAGCAGGTCGTAGACCTCGTTGATGCTCCCGGCCGTCGTGTTCTCGATCGGGAGCAGCGCGAGATCCGCCGCCCCGGAGGTGACGCTCGCGATCGCCTCGCGGAACGAGTCGTGGCCCGCGAGCAACGCGCCGCCGTCGCGGTGCGCGTAGCGGCGCTGCGCCGCGAGGTGGCTGTAGGCACCCTCGACGCCCTGGTAGGCGATGCGCAGCGGCGCATCCGGGCGCGCGCGGATGGTCGCGCCCTGGTGCGCGACCGACATGTCCATGACGACGCGATACAGCCGCTCGATCTCGTGCGGATCGAGCCCGGCCGCGACGGCGTGCTCGCGCAGCCGGAGCAACAGGCGCTCCTCGCGCTCGCGATCGCGCAGCGGGCTGGCCGTCGTCAGCTTGTGGAGCGCGACGTGCTCGACGATCTTCTGTCGCTCGGCGAGCAGGCCGATGATCCGGCGGTCGAGGTCGTCGATCGCGTCGCGAAGGGGGGACAGGTCCATGGGGCCCTCAGGTGCTACCATGTCGGCGTGCCCTCCGATGATCCCAACCCGAAACCCGAGCTCGTCGCGGATGCTGGGTCACGGGCGCTCCGCGACGAGCCCCCGGTCGTCGCGCGGATGATCATCGAGATCCGCAGCGACGGGTCGCGCACGATCGCGCGCGGCGCGATCGAGGACGTCGAGAGCGGCCAGCGCACCACGATCGAGGCCCGCGGAGACTCGCCGCTCCAGCTCGCGCTCGCCCTCGCCCGCTCGATCACGCAGATGCCGAAGCTCGCGACCCGGTCCGTCGTGCGCGGGCTGCTCGGCCGCGCGCGTCGTCGCTAGTCGCTACCAGCGGTGGCGCCACAGGAGATCGAGGCCGTGGTGGCTCCGATCACCCGCGTTGCCCTCGAGGTAGACGTCGTGGCGCAGGTAGTACTCGACGTGCGCCTCGTTCGAGTTCTCGTCGGGCTTGGCCTCGAGGTGCGGCTTGTAGGCGATGAACAACTTTTCGGTGAACCACCAGCCGAGCGTGCACGCCGCGCTCGTCGTGTTGGTCGCGGCCGAGCAGTTGAGCACGTCGATCTTGACCGGCAGGATCCGGTTGATCGTGCGGTTGAGCTTCGCCGACAAGAACGACGTCCCCACCCCGGTCGCCGCCTCGCGCGTCTGGTTGTTCGGATCGCCGCCCGGCGTCCCGCCGAGGAAGAACCCGAGCAGCTGCCCCTCCGTGTACTGCGCCGGATCGCTCGACATCGCGAGGATCGGATTCGAGACCCGACCGCCGACGTCCGCGATCAACGTGACGGTGGGAAAGTCGTGGACGATCCGGATGTCGAGCTGTGCATCCGACGTGCCGTCGAACGTCACGTTCGCGTGATCGAGCTGGTAGCGATGCCCGAACACGTCGGCGATGCCCTGCTCGGCCTCGACGAGCCCGAGCATCCCGATCGAGAGGCCCTGGGGCGTGTCGCCGAGCGAGAGCTCGAGATCGCCGTGGACGGAGCCGCGGAGCTCGTCGGCGTTGATCGTCGTCGAGCCGATGTCGACCTGGGCCACGAGCCACGGCTTCATCGGCGCGGGCCGCACGCCCTTGGCGATCTTGCCGATCTCGATCGGCTTGAACTCGTCGACGAACACCATGTCGCTCGGCGCCTTCTGCGCGAGCAACTCGGTGCCCGACTGCGGCGGGATGTCGACGTTCGCGTTGCGGATCTTGACGGTGCCGCCCCAGCGATCGACCTCGCGTCGCAGCGAGACGATCGCGTCGCCGGTGATCACCGGCTGCAACGCGGTGATCGGCTGCACGTGGTCGAGGTTCATCGTCGCCTCGATGCCGTTGGTATCTCCGGTCGCGAGGACCTTCACCGTGCGGCACGCGTTGCCGGCCTTCCCCGCGTCGCACGCGCCGAGCTTGCCGGTGAGCGTGAGCTTGCCGCTGCGCTTGTCGATCACGAGCGTGAGGTTGGCGTCGCGCAGCGTGCCGACGTAGGGCGACACCGGGATGCGGCCGTCGATCATCACGAGCTTGCCGAGCGCGTGCATCGTCGCGGGCTCGAAGCCGACGACGTCGAAGTGAGCCGCGATCTTGCCCGACATCGCCACCAAGGTGCCGGGGAGGAACGCGGCGATCGGCGCGAGGTCGAAGCTCGCGATGTCGAACATGGCGGTCGCCTCGGCGAGCCGATCGGGCCGCGCGCGTGCGGCGAGCTTGAGGCGCCCGCCGTCGGACTCGGTGCCGACGATCTCGACGGTGCCCCCGACGCCATCCCAGGTCGCGCCGATCGCGAGCTTCTGGAGCACCGGGATGGGCTTGCCGCTCACGTGCGGCGGCACCCGGAGGTCGTGCGCCGCGATCGCGAGCGTGGCCGTGGGGACCGCGAGCGTGCCTCCGAGCGTGCCGGTGCCATCGAGCGTCCCGGCCACCAGATCCGTGCGCCCGAAGATCCCGAGCACCACGACCGCCTTCGTCGACGGGATCAGGAGCGAGCCCGTCAGCGCCGCGACCTTCGCGGCGGGATAGCCGCCCTCCATCCAGCCCTGGAACGTGACCGGGAGCGCCGCCTCGAGGTGGAGGAGCTGCGCGCCCCCACCAAGGAAATCGACCGTGGCGGTCGACCTCGTCTCGTCCATCGCCGCGCGTGCGTGGAGCTCGAGCGGCTGCACGATCGCGCCACCGCGGAGGTGATCGGCGTCGAGCGTGAACTGCGCGCTCTTGATCGCCTCGCCGACGTGGAGCGCGACGTGCGCGTGCCCGCGATACGGCGTGGCGATGTCGAAGCGCGCGAACAGCTCGGGGTCGACCTCGATGTCATCGATCCGCGCGTTGACCTCGCGGATCGCGTGGCGCCGGAGGGTCTTCCACGCGGCCGGATCGAACAGGTAGGTGGGGATCGCGACCCGCGCATCGACGTTCGCGAGGCCGACGCCCTCGATCTTGGCCTGCGCGGTGGCGCTGATCTCGCCGTTCACGTCGTCGAGCACGACCTCGGCATTGACCAGCCCGCCCGGCGTGCGCACGCCGCGCACCTCGATCGCGCCGTGGGTGTCGAACGGCGAGATCAGGATCGTCCCGTCGAGCGTGCCGCTCGCGCCGACCAGCCCGCCATCGATCGAGCGCAACGTCACGGACCCCGCGCGGAGATCCTTGCGCGTGAGCAGCAGCCACCCACGCGGATCGGTGATGACGCGCGGACCGTCCACGTCGAGCGCGATCTCCGCCGAGCCGTGCAGCCCGCCGAGCGTGAACGTCCCGGTCGCGGCCGGCGCGATCGAGGTCGTCGCGGCCAGCGAGACGCGGCGCCCGACGAGCCGGACGCGCACGTCGCCGTCGATCACGAGCTTGTCGTCGAACTGCACGCCGGTCGCATCGACGCTGGCCGTGCCGCTCCACGCGCCGTCGCGGCGCGCGATCGCGAGCGTCGCCGAGGCGCTGCCCTTCGCGGTCGGCTGGACGAGCGCCATCGGCACGTTCGTCGCCGCGGCGGTGGCGCTCAGGTCCTGCGACGCGGGGGAGAACGTCGCCCCGAGCTCGACGCGACCACCGCGGTGCGTCGTCACGATGTTCGCCGCGACGATCCTGTCGGGGCGCACGGTGATCGTGCCGCCGTGACCGACGAGCTCGCGGGGGACCGCACCCGCGAGCTGGACGCGATGGGCGCCGAGCTCGATCGTGAGCGGCGCGGCGCCGCGCGGGGGACGCACGATCGCCGCGACGTCCGCGACCGCGCTCGGATGATTCGCATGGAGCGTGACGTCGATCGCGCCGATCGCGGCGGGCAGCTCGTCGGTCGAGTCGTCGCCGCGATTCGACGCATCGACGATCGCCGAGCCGAGGGCCTGGCCGGCGTTCGCCAGGCCACGCGCCTCGACGTGGACGTAGCCGATCGGCCGCGTGCCGACGACGCGGACGCGATAGCGACCGTCGACGGCCGCGATCCGCAGCGCGTCGGACTGCACGTCGCGCCCGGTCGTCACCCCGCTCACCGTGAGATCGACCGCCGGCATCAACGTGCCGCCCGGCGCGATCGTCGCGGTGACCGCGACGCGCCCGGTGGCGGTCACCTGGCCGAGCGAGGCAGCCGGAAGATCGGCGACGCGCGCGTCGATCCGGCCGTGCGCGACGGTGAGCCTGGCGCCATCGCGCAGGAGGTCCAGCGCGATCGCCGCCTGGGCCTCGCCCGGACCGACGACGACCGCGACCGTCTGCGCGCGCGTCGGGCGCACGTCGAACGCCACGAGCGTGCTCGCGGGCGGCAGACCCTCGAGCTGCGCGCCCGCGAACAACATCCCGGTGCCGGTCGGCGTGGTCGACGCGCCCGCCAGCGATCCCGCCAGCATGACGTGCCCTGGGCCGCGCAGCTTGCCGTCGGTGTACGGCGCGAGCTCCGGCACCCGCGCGAACACCGCGCCGCGCAATGCACGGCGATCGAGATCGGCGTGCGCCCACACGTTCGCCGTCGCGCGGTCGAACGACACCCCGAGCGCGAGGTCCCCGTCCTTCAGCGCCGCGGTCACGCCGATCGGGTGCGGCACCACGACGCCGGGAGCGAAGGTCGCGACCGCCTCGGGGGGAGCGTAGCCGTAGAGCGTCGCGGCGAGCACGGCGCCCAGGTGCACGTCCGAGGCGACCACCGACGCCCCACCCCCGAACGCCACGAGCTTCGGCACGACGATGGCGGCCGTCCCGAGGGTGTCGACGGTCACCTCGGACGCGATCACGCCGAGCGGGAGCCCGCCGCGCTCGCGCCAGCGCAACCCCGCGATCGCGCTCGCGACGATCGGCTTGCCCGCGGGCAGCGCGACCGCGGCGTGCACGTTCAGCTCGTCGACGTGGATCGGCTCCGGCCCCAGGTCGGTCACCGCGACCCCGCCGCGCCGCACCTCGATCGACGGCAGCTCGATCGACCACGTGCTCGGGTGCGTCGGCGTGAGATCCGGCGGTTCGGTCGGTCGGGGATGCAGCTCGACCGCGACGTCCTCGACGACGAGCGACGAGACGTGGACCTGCTTGTCCAGCAGCGGTTGCAGGTCGACCTCGAGGGTCACCTTGCCGATGGTGACCATGGCCGTGTGATCGGTGCCGTTGATCGTCAGATCGCGGACGACGAGCGTGCCGAACACGCTGCCCTCGACCTTGCCGACCGTGGCGCCTCCCGAGAACGAGTCGCGCAGCGCGGCCTCGATCCGCGCGCGGATCTTGTCGCGACCCCAGTCGGTGTGGAGCGCGACGCAGACCGCGACGATCGCCACGACGACGAGCGCGACCGTCCCGGCGAGCAGTCGCTTGAGCCAGCGCCGGAAGCGACGCATCAGAACGCCTGCCCGATGCCGAGGTGGAGCGCCAGGCGATCGAGGACGTCGGGCGCCGGCACCAGCTCGTTGGTGCGATTGAGCCGGAAGCCGAGATCGAACCGCGCGACGACCGACTTGATGACGTCGATGCGCACGCCGAACCCGGTCGCCCAGTGGAGGTTCGTCGGATCGAGCCCGCTGACGTTCTCGGTGACGTCCCCACCGTCGAGGAACGCGACCCCGCCCATGACCAGCCCGAGGACCTCCCGCGAGGGACTCCGCAGCTCGACGCCGACCTCGATGGTGCCCGCGCCGCCGATCGGCAACTTCTCGATCGAGGGCGAGAGGCGGCGCTCGGAGAAGCCGCGCTGGCTCGACGCACCGCCGGAGTAGTAGCGCTCGGTCACCGGCACGTCGCCGAGGATCATTCCGACCCGGGCACGCAGCGCGAGCACGCTCTTGCCGAGCGGGATGAAGCCGCGGGCCTCGGGGGTGAACTGGAACAGCGTGAACTTGCCGCCGGCATACTTCGTCCCTTCGGCGGTCTTGAGCTCGAGGTAGACGCCCTTGTGCGGGTTGATGGGATCGTCGCGAAGATCGACGGACAGCGCCTGCTGGTATTCACCGAGGCGCTGGTCGCGATCGAGCCCGAGGCGCGTCGCCGTGGCGGCGTCGACCAGCGCGTCCAGCTTGGAGAACGTCACCTCCTGGAGGAGCCAGCCGACGCGGAACTGCAGCCAGCGAAACCCGAGCGGCGCCGAGAATCCGAGCGCGGCGTGCGCCCCCGTGTACGTGTAGGCCTCGACGGTGACGTAGTCGAGCCCGCCCTCGAGCTCGCCCTTGATCAGGGGGCGAAACAGGTCGAGCCGCGTGAGCAGCGCGAGCAAGCGGATCTTCGGCTCGGGATTCGCGAAGTTGTGATCGACGGTGTAGGCGGGCCGGAAGTCGAGGCTGGCGGTCGACAGGTCGTCGGGGAGCTTCGCCGCGCTGATGCTCGCGCGCGCCCGCGCCTCGAACGTGAGCGGCTCGTAGCCGAACCCACCGCCGAGCTTCGACTCGTAGCGATTCGCCTCGACCACCGCGATGCGCACCGGGATGAGCTCGCTGCCGCTGTTGCGATCGGCCTCGACCCGCGCGCTCGAGAACCGCCCGAGCTCGTAGATCATCCGCTGGGTCTCGACGAGCGCCTGCTGCGCGTAGCGCTCGCCCGGGCGGAACCACAGCCGCGCGCGGATCGCATCCGCGAGCGCACCATCGACGCCGCTGATCGTGATCTCGCCGAACACGCAGGGCGGCCCGGGGTCGAACACGTAGCGCACGGTCGCCTGCGCGTGCGTGGCGTCCGCGATCACCTCGGCGTCCATCACGACGTGCGCGTACCCGAAATTCTCGACGTAGGTGACGAGCGGCTCCTTCGCCTCGTCGAACTTCTCGTAGTCGAACGCGTCGCCCTCGGCGAGCTCGACGAGCGCGCGCGCCCCCGCGGGATCGACGTCCGCGGGGAGACCCGAGATCACGACGGTCGTCCTGGCGCGGCGGCCCTCGACGATGGTGATCACCGCGTATTGCGCCTTGTCCTTGAGCTCGACCGTCGAGCGCACGTCGACCTCGAAGAACCCGCGCTTCTGGTACAGCGTCTTGACGCGCTCGGTGTCCACGGTCAGCAGGTAGGGGTCGAGCGGGCGCCCGGACTCCTCGGCCCGATGGAGGCCAAGGCCGTCGATGATCTCGCCATCCTCGACCGCGTGATTGCCCACCAGCCGGACGCCGGCGAGGTACTCGTCCCCGGTCCGCCGCCCGTGCTGTGCGCCACCGCACGCCGCGATGGTCGCGACGAG
>JAPLLF010000935.1 GCA_026387715.1 Pseudomonadota bacterium | reverse complement strand
GATGGGCCTCTTGTGCGGCGGGTCGTTCCTCATCCTGATGGAGGCGCTCGCCCGCGGCGGCTCCGGCTACGTGCTCACGCTGCGCAACACCAGCGTGCTGTTCGCCGCGGGCATGGCCTACCTGATCGGCGAGCGCCCGCGACGCGGCGAGGTGATCGGCGCGGCCCTCGTGGCCGCCGGCGCGGCGCTGATGGCCTGGCCGTAGCATTCGTACGATTCGTACTATCATGCCCCCGATGCCCGCATCGCCATGGCAAGGCGCGCTGGACCACCTCGCGTCGGTCGACGCGAAGCTCGTCCCGTTGATCGCGCAGCACGGGCCGCCCCCGATGGCCCCGATCGCGCCCACGGCCGCGGTGCAGTCGCTCGCGCGCGCGATCGTCAGCCAGCAGCTCTCGGGCAGCGCCGCGGCGACGATCTGGGGTCGCTTCCTCGCGCTGTATCCCCGCAAGCGGTTCCCGACCCCTGCGGCGATCCTCGCGACCGACCTCACCCGGCTACGGAGCGCCGGGCTGTCCGGCGCCAAGGCCGCCGCGATCCAGGATCTCGCGCGCCACGTCGCCGACCGACGCGTCGTGCCCGCTCGCCTCGCGACCGCCACCGACGACGAGATCGCCGCGATGCTGCTACCCGTCCGCGGCATCGGCCCGTGGTCGGTCGACATGTTCCTGATGTTCGCCCTCGCCCGCCCCGACGTGCTCCCCGTCGGCGATCTCGGGATCAAGAAGGGGATGCAGCGCCACTTCCGGCTGCGCGCGCTGCCCGAGGCCGCCAAGATGGAGAAGCTCGCCCGCCCGTGGCGGCCGTTCCGCACCGCCGCGTCCTGGTACATGTGGCGGACGCTGGAGGCCGCGTGAGCCGGTCGTCGTCCACCTTCGCCGCCCCGCCGGGCTTTCGTGACAGCCCGACGCCAGGGGTCGCGCTGGGCGAGGTCGTCGCGTCGACGTACGCGATCCAGCGCGAGCTCGTGCGCGACGAGACCGGCATCGTGTTCGAGGCGCGCGACATGCTGATGGACCGCCCGATCGCGTTCAAGCTCGCGTGGCGCGACCCCGGCTCGCCGTCGCTGCTCGCCGAGGCCCGCCGCTGCGCGGTGGTCCGAGATCCGTGCGCCGTCGCGATCCACGGCATGGGTATCCACCACAGCACCGAGTACGTCGTCGCCGAGCGCGTCACCGGGCGGCTCCTGCGCGACGTGCTCGCGACCCCGCAGACCACGGAGGAGTTCCTCACGCGCTACCGACGCATCGTCGCCGCGGTGGCGCGCGCGCACGATCACGGCGTCGCGATCGGCGACATCTCGGGCGCGACGGTGCTCGTCGATCCGACGGGCCGCATGGTGCTCGGGCGGCTCTCGCTCTCGCAGGTCCCGGCGTTCGGGCCACGCGGCCAGATCCTCGCGCCCGAGATCGTGCGCGGCGACGTCGAGGACGGAGATCCGGAGGCCGCGGAGGCGATCGATCTCTACGGGCTCGGCTGCATCGCGATCGAGATGGCGCGCGGCACGCCCCCGTTCGCCGACCGCACCCACGAGGTCGAGCTGCGGGGCCACGCGCACGAGGCCCCACCCCGGCTCGCCGCCCTGCGCCAGGATCTCCCCGAGGAGCTCGGCGACCTCGTCGCGTCGTTGCTCGAGAAGCCGCCCGAGGCCCGCCCGCGATCGGTGCGCGAGGTCCTGCTCCAGGTCGACGCGATCGTCGAGCGGCTCGGCATGACCGGCCGCTCGCTCCGCGTGCTCGTGGTCGATCACGACCCCGCGCGCGGCCGGCGGACGTGGAGCCTGGCGCGCCGCGCCCATCCGTCGGCGATCGTCGAGATCGCCGGGGAGGGCACCGACGCCGCGCACAAGCTCAATCGCGATCTGCCCGACCTCGTGTTCGTCGAGGCGGGCCTCCAGGGCGTGATGAACGCGCTCGAGCTCGTGATGTTCGCGCGCGGCCTCGAGTCGGATCACCCGATCCAGCTCGTCGTCGTCGGCGATCTGGCGGAGCGCGAGCAGGCGATGTTCGGCGCGATCCCGGTGCTGGCGCGGGGTGACGGATCGCACGATCTCGCCACCGCCATCCTCGATCGCGTCCGCGCCGCCGCGACCGCCCCGGTCCGTCGCCGGAAGCCGCGCACGACCATCACTGGATAGGGCAGTATCGTCGGCATGATCCGCGCCGCCCTCCTCGCGTCGTTCTGCCTCCTCGCCTGTGGTGACGACGGTGGTCCACCTCGCTCGGTGTACTTCGAGCTCGCGCCCGACGCCGTCGCCGACGGGCCGTCGTTCTGGAACAGCCCGTGGCCCTCGGACCTGCGGCTCGACGCCCACGGCGCCCCCGACGTCGCCGCGTTTCCCAACAAGCGCCACGTCGACCTGATGAACGACCTGCTCGCCGGCGTCACCGAGCGCCGCGGCTGGCCGGTGATGTCGATCGCGTACTTCCGGTTCACCGCCGAGATCCCGACGCGCGCGATCGGCGACGTGATCGCCGCCGACGACGACGCGCCCGCCCTGCTCCTCGACATCGATCCGACGTCGCCGGAGAAGGGCACGCGCTACCCGCTCATCGCGCGCACGCTGCCCATCGACGACTACGTGTCGACCAACCTCGTCGCGATCGCGCCGCGCCCCGGCATCGTGCTGCGCGCGAACACGAAGTACGCGTACGTCGTGCGGACCGCGTTCGCCCCGGGCTTCACGCCGCCGCCGGCGCTCCGCGAGCTCGCCGCCGGCAAGACGCCCGCCGGCGCCTGGGGCGAGGCCGCGGCCACGTCGTTCGCGCCGCTGTGGGACGCGCTCGACGCG
Source organism: Pseudomonadota bacterium (assembly GCA_026387715.1). Classification (GTDB taxonomy): domain Bacteria; phylum Myxococcota_A; class Polyangia; order Haliangiales; family Haliangiaceae; genus JABFXX01. Next base: position 4,510 of record JAPLLF010000935.1, on the reverse strand, counting down.
CGCGGCATCGATCGCGGCGACGTCCTCGGCGCGACCGTGTTCACGACCGGCGACGAGGTCGCCCGATCGTACAAGCGCAGCGAGGGCGTCCGCGCCGCGCACGACGTGACCATCGACAACCTCGTGCTCGTCGGCGGGGACACCCACGACGGCTACTGCGAGCTGCGCGGCACGGTCACGCTCCCGCAGTTCCAGACCGGCGTCCAGCCGTTCTCGACCGACGGCGTGTTCGTGCTCGACGCCAACGACCTCCCGATGAAGCAAGGGGAGATGACGGTGCCGATCGACCTCACGATCCCCAAGGGGGCGATGCCCACGGGGGGCTGGCCGCTCTACCAGTTCTTCCACGGCTCGGGCGGTGTCTCGACGGGCCTCGTCGATCTCGGCTACTCCCCCGACGCCGGCGATCACCCGGAGATGGGCAAGGGGCCGGGCTACGTCGTCGCCCGCCACGGCATCGCCGCCGCCGCGATGGCGCTGCCGGTCAACCCGGAGCGCCTGCCCGGGGCGTCGGACTACGAGTACCTCAACATCTCCAACCTCCACGCGTACCCGTACACGTTCCAGCAGGGCGTCATCGAGCAACGCCTGCTGCTCGACGCGCTGCTGGCGATCCAGATCCCGAGCGCGACGCTCGCCGGCTGCGGCACGACGACGGCCACGACGCACCACTTCGACGCCACCAAGCTCGCGGCCGGCGGCCAGTCGATGGGAGGCATGTACACCAACATCGTCGGCGCGACCGAGCCGCGCTACGGCGCGCTCGTCCCGACCGGCGCCGGTGGATTCTGGAACCTGATGATCCTCGAGACCACGAGCGTGCCGGGCGCGCTCGACCTGCTCAGCACCGCGCTCGACGTCGACGCGCTCGAGCTCACGTTCGTGCACCCCGCGCTCGACGCCATGGCGATGAGCTGGGAGATCGGCGAGCCCATCACGTACATGGCGCGCCTGGCGCACCGCCCGCTCACCGGGTTCTCGCCGCGCCACGTCTACGAGCCGGTCGGCAAGGACGACACGTACTTCCCGATCGACGTCTACGACGCGGCCGCGCTCGCGTACGGCAACCAGCAAGCGGGCACCGCCGTGTGGCCGTCCATGCAGGGCGCCCTGGGCCTCGTCGGCCAGGACGGCCTCGCCACCTACCCCGTGAAGGCGAACCGCGACGGCGTCACGCGCGTCGTCGTGCAGTTCGAGGGCGACGGCATCCTCGACGCGCACTACATCTACCGGCAGCTCGAGACCGTGAAGCACCAGTACGGCTGCTTCCTGGCGTCGTACATGCGCGACGGCGTGCCCACGGTGCCCGCGCCCGGCGCGCTGACCGATCCCTGTCCCTAGCGACGACGGCGACGCAGCAGCAGCGCGCCGACGACCGCGCCGAGCGCGAACGGCACCGGCGCCCCGTCGCTCGACTGGCAGCCGCAGCCGACCGGGATCGGGCCGGCGAGCGCCTCGCACTTCGTGGAGCACAGCTCGCTGCCGTCGGGGCCCGCGTCGCAGGCCTCGTTGTCGTCGACGATGTTGTCGCCGCACGTCGGCAGCCGGCAATACGTGCGGCATCTTGCGGGCCCCTGGCCTGGCCCCTGGACCGGCTCGTCCGTGTTGTTCGCGCCGTCGTCGCACACCTCGGTCGGCGACTTGATGCCGTCGCCGCAGATGCTCTTCGTGTTGGCGACGATGCACAGGTCGTCGATCGCCCAGCCGCCGAGCGCGAGCCCCTGATCCGAGGTCAGGTCGAAGCGCACCTTGAGCTTTGGGCCGGTGAACACGCCCGACAACGCGACGTCGTGGATCCGCCACTCGCGATCGAGGTGGTGCTGCGAGCTGTCGTCGCCCTTGTGGGAGGACGCGTTGAGCCTCGCGCGGTGGCCGTTCGCGAGGATCTGGGCCTCGTCGTAGTAGCTGTCCTCGGCGGCGAGCCACCGACGATACTGCAGGCGGACGTCGCTGTAGTGGCCGACGTCGATCTCGGGTGTCTCGACCCATGAGGTCTGGCCGTCGATGTAGTCGGTGCCCAGGCCCTGCACGAGCGCGTGCGTGCCGGTGAACGCGGCCGGCGGATCGGTCGCGCCCGTCCCCGGCGGCACCCCCCACGCCCAGGGCGCGGCCGGATCGGCGACGACGGCGCCGCTGGTGACGTCGAGCGTGCCGGTGGTCCACCCGTGCGCGAACGGGTCGTCGTCGAAGTTCGTGCAGTACAGGACCTTCGTGTGGCCCTGATACAGCTGGTAGTACGGATCCGCGAGGTTGTCGGCGAGCACCAGCTCGGTCTGATCCGCGAACTGGATGGTCGCGCGATACATGACCGACTCGTCGAGCGCGAGCGCGATCTGCCCGTAGAACGACGCGTCCCCGGTGCGGGTCGCGTCGACCTGGCCAGGGGTTGGCATGCCCGTGTACGACGGCCGCCACGACAGCGTCGCCTTCGCGACCTCGTCGCCCGTGCAGCGGGACACCAGGCCGGTGAGGCCGATCTGGACCGGGGTCGCGAGCGCGTTCTCGTCGAGCGTCGCCGGCGCCACGATCGCGCCGCTCGCGGTCCGCATGCCGTGCTGACCGAACGCCCCGCGGATCAAGCACTCGTTGGGCGTGCCGTTGTCGAGGTTGCCGTCGTCGTCGTCGGTCGCGAGCACCTCGACGAGGCTCGACGGGATGCTCGTCGAGCGGCGCAGCGCCCCGACGTAGAACTTGAGCGCGAGCGCCCGGCCCGCCTCGTCGCCGTACTGCGCGATCAGCGCCTTCCGGAGATCCCAGAACGTGCCGCCGAAGATGATGCCGGTCGTGTGGATCTCGCCGACGTCGCGCGGGTACACGTGCTCGGAGTCGACGGGGTCGAGCTCGCGGAGCGCGTTGTCGTTGCGGAAGAATCCGCGGCCCATACCGGAGTCGTTGGTGATGCTCGCCGCGAGGAAGTCCGCGGCGCCCTCGCTCATCGCACCGTCGAAGCTGCCGACGCCGTCGATGATCTCGAACGTGTGCAGGTTGTGCCCGTACTCGTGGAAGATGACGTCGTCGATCCGCCCGGTGTTCTCGCACTCCGCCGAGGACGCGAAGAAGTTGATCGCCGTCCCGTCGAAGAACGCGTTGCAGCTCTGCTGGATGTTGACGTTGGCGACCATCGTGTCGTCGAGCCGGGGGAGGTTCGCGTCGACGTGCTGGCGCACGAACTCCTTGACGGTGTTCGCGGCGAGGTACGTGACGAGCTGCGCGTCGTCCGCCTCGGTCGTCGACGCGTCCCACACGATCGTGCCGTTCGGCGCCAGCGACAGGTCGCTGGTCACGGTGTCGCCGTTGGCGTTGGCCTTGTTGATGATCTCGATCAGGGCGCCCTTGACGCCGAGCGTCGCGGTTCGCGCCGTGTCGGGCGACCAGCTGACCCCGCCGGTCGGCGACGTCGTCTGCTCGACGCCGTCGAGCTTCACGCGCAGGCGCGGCGCGGCGAGATCGACGCGCCCGCGGCCGGGGTAGCGGTCGACGCCCCGGAACGAGATCGTCCCGTTCGCGTACAGGTTCTGCTGGTGCACGGCGAGCAGCTCGCCGGTGACGGGATCGACGTACGTCAGGTACTTGCCGTCGCCGCCGCCGTCGATCGTCATCGGCACCGCGACGCGATAACCGAGCACCGCGGCGTCGCCGACCAGCGGCAGGATGACCTCCTCGCCGGGCGCGCTGATCGGCGCGGTCGCCAGCGCGAGGTCCTTGCGCATCGCCACGGTCGCGCGCGCGACGAGGTCGGCGCGTGCCAGGCGCGCCTTGCCGAGGCTGGTGCGGAGCGACGGCGCCGCCGACACGTTCGGGAGCGCCTCGCTGCCGATCACGAACAGGCGGTCGCGCTTGAACCGAAAGCTGACCTGGCCGCCGACGACGCGGCGCCCACCGACGCGCTGGATGAAGCCGATGGAGCGGATGTCGCCATCGCTGCTGTTCGACACCAGCTGGAAGTCACCGATCGACGCCCCCGGGGCGAGCAGCGCGAGGTGATCGGCGAGCACCTGCCGCGCCGCGACCTCCGCGATCTGCGGCGACGCGTTCGCGCCCGGCACCGCGATGCCGCTGCCGAAGATCCTCGACGGGACGCCGGTCGCCGCATCCCAGCTGACGTCCCAGCGGCCGCCCGCGCGGGTGGCGAACTGCTGCCAGCTCCGGGTCGCGCGCGCGCCCTGCTGGTAGGTCACGATGGCGCGCAGCGGCTTGACGTGGGCCGCCGGCATCGCGGTCAGCGTGTCCGCGACGGGGCGCACCACGCCTCCGGTGGCCGCGACGATGCGCCGGGGCACCATCGCGTGGGCCGTCTCGCCGATCGTCCCTCCGAGCAAGGCGACCAGCGGCAGGACGAGAGCGCGAGGACGCAGACCCATGCGCGGCAGTATACGCGGCGAATCGCGGCGTGGAGGATCAGATGTCGACGACGACCGGGCAGTGATCCGAGACCTCGTCGCGATAGATCGGGCAGCGGTCGGCCCAGTCACACCCGTCGGTCGCGCACGCCCCGGCCGCCTCGACGCGG
>JAPLLF010000701.1 GCA_026387715.1 Pseudomonadota bacterium | reverse complement strand
CGCGAGCGTCGCCGCGCCGGCGTTCGCGCGGTGGGTGACGAGGTTGCGCACCGCCGCCAGCATGTGCAGGCGATGGGCGAGCGCGACCGTCTTCTTAGCGCCTTTTGCCTGGGCCGCCGGATCCGCGAGCTTGAACAGGTTCTTGAAGCCCGACGGGTGATCGACCGCGAACAGAACGATCATGCGCGCCCACTCGGTGACCGACAGCGGCGAGTCGAGGCGCTTGCGGCGATGCTCCTGGAGCTCGCGCACCGCGTTGGGGATCGAGCGCAGCGGGATCTCGACCCTCGCCGTGCCGACCTCGATCGGGTCCTTCCACATCGGCTCGAGCCAGCGCTGGTAGGGCGCCCAGCTGCTGCCGATCACCCGATCGACGTAGTCGAACAGCGTCGCCGGGTCGCGCTGCAGGTTCGCCAGCCGCGGGCCGAGCCAGGCGTGCACGTAGTTCTCGAGCACCTTCATCCACAGCGTGATCGGCGGCGATTGATCGGCGTCCGGCGACGAGCCGGTCGACTGGAACAGCGACTCGGCGGTGCGCAGCGAGCGGATCAACGCGTCGAAGCCCGCGAGCTTGGCCAGCTGCGTGAACGCGGGGAACATCGCGGTGATCTCGCCGTCGACGTCGACCGGCGGGGCGCTCGATTCGCTCGCGCGCGACTGCAGCGCCTTGAGCTTGAGCTGGAGCAGCGGCTCGAACGCGGGATCGTCGCCGTCGATCGCCGCGAGCGCCCGATCGATCACCGGCGCGAGCGCCTCGGCGTGCGAGCGCGGGATCGTGATCGTCGCCGCCAGCTCCGCGCGCGCGGTCGCGTCGCCGTCGCCCGCGGCGTACGTGATCGCCTGCGCGAGCGCGGCCGGCGTGCCCATCACGAGCAGCCCGGCGGCGGCGCGCTCGTGCACCATCACGTCGGGATCGCGGAACGCGCCGAGCAGCGTCGGCTCGCTGGCGGGATCGGCGAGCCTGCCGAGCGCCCACATCGTCGCGCCGCGCACGGCGGGGGCCTCGTCGTGCGCGAGCGGCGCGAGCGCGCTCGTCGGGATCGCGCCGGCGAGCAGCCCGGCGATCTCGAGGCCCGCCTCGCGCGACCGCCGATCGGGCGCGGTCAGCAGCTTGGTCGCGCGCGCGGCGAGCGAGGCGACCGCCGCCGGCGACGGCGACGACGCCACGAGCGCGTTGGTCGCGGCGCCGAGGATGCGGGGATCCTCCTCGCGGCGCACGGCGGCGACGACCTCGGTGAGCACGCCGGGCATGCGCAGCTCGCCGAGGGCGATGTAGGCGGCGAGCCGGAGGTCCGGGGGATCGTCGGCGTCGCAGCGCCGCGCGAGCGCGGGCGCCAGCGCCTCGAGCCCGAGGTTGCCGGCGACGTACGCGGCGCGCCGGCGCACCACGGGATCGGCGTCGTCGAGCATCGGCTCGACGAGCGCGGCGAGCGCAGGCGCGTCGCTGCGATCGTCGGCGCGCGCGGCGAGCTGGACCGCCCACAGCACGGCGCCGCGGATCGGCGCGGACGGCGAGCGCGCGAGATCGCCGATCCGATCGAGCAGCTCGACGCTGGTGGCGAACGCGCCCATGGCCTGCACCGCGGCCGCGCGGATCGACTCGTCGGCATCCGCGCGATGCGCGAGCGTCCCCAGCGCCGCGCGCTCCCACGCCTGGTCCGCCTCGATCGCGCCGATCGCACGCGCCCCGACGAGCGCGGGCAGCTCGGGCCGATCGACCAGCGCGAGCAGGTAGTGCGTGACCTCGGGCTGGCGGAGCTCGCCGAGGATCTGGACGACCCCGGCCGCGTCCTCGGACAGCAACACGTCCGCCTGCTCCAGCACCGACGCGATCGGCAGCGTGCGCAGCCGACGCGCCAGCAGCGCGCGCACCGCGCGATCGGGTTCGCCGAGCGCGGTGAGGAAGCGCTCGCCGGCGTCGCGATCGCGCTCGGCCTGGAACGAGCGCGCGGCGTCGGCGGCGGTCAGCCGCACCTCGGCGTCGTCGTGGCGGGCGAGCCGGCGCAACGTCGCCCGCACCTCGAGGGCGCCGAGCTCGGCGAGGTAGCGGACCGCCGCCAGCTGGACCTCCGGCTCGAGCTGCTGG
>JAPLLF010000070.1 GCA_026387715.1 Pseudomonadota bacterium | reverse complement strand
GACGCGCCGCGTGGGGTCGGTCGCGGCGCGCGCGGCGACGGCGACGCCCTCGGCGTAGCGATCGTGGAGGCCGCCGCGCTCGGCGAGCGCGCGCAGCTTCTCCTCGGTGACCGACGACTCGGGGGCGATCGCGAGCAGCGCCGCGTACTGCTCCATCGCGGCGGGGAGATCGTCGAGCTCGGCGAGCCGGGCGCCGGCCTCCTCGCGGAGCTCGCGGCTCTCGCTCGGCGTACCGTAGATCGGGATCGTCTTCTCGAGGACGCGGATCACCTCGCGCGGGCGGCTCGTCGCGTCGTAGTGCGAGCGCAGCAGATCGATGGCGGCGTCGCGGACCTGGCGGTTGGCGTGCGTCGACTCGATGATCCGCTCGAGCAGCTGGGTCGGTTCGCGATCGTCCTCGGCGCCGGCGAGCAGCGGCTTGACGGCGCCGAGCGCGCGCCCCGGGTCGTGCAGGTTGTCGAGGAAGCAGGCGGCGATGCGCGCGCGGCTCTTCTCGCGGTCCTTCTTCGACTGACCCTCGAGTCGCGACTCCCACAGCTCGATCAGCTCGGCCCAGCGCTCGTGGCGCTCGAGCAGGCGCTCGAGGCTCTGCGACAGCTGCGCGTCGTCGGGGACGAGCGGCAAGAGCTTCTGGTAGTAGCCGATCGCCTTCTCGGGCTGGTTGGCGACGTCCTTGGCGAGCTCGGCGGCCTCGCGCAAGAGCCGGATGCGGCGCGTCTTGTCGCGCGCGTGCTCGGTCGCGCGATCGTAGAGCGCGAGCACGTCGTTCCAGCGCTCGGCGACGGTGAAGATCACCGACAGGCGCTGGAGCGCCGAGTCGCTCGACGGCGCGAGCTCGGTGACGCGGACGAGGATCTTCTCGAGGACGGATGGATCGTCGCCGAACCATTCGTCGCAGAACCCTCCGGCCCGCTCGCCGAGCATCTCGGCGACCTCGGGCTGGAGCGTGCCGCCGAGGACTTCGTTGTACAAGGCAACGATCTCGTCGGGTTTATCGAGATCGGCTGCGAGCCCTTCGACCTCCTCCCACGCGCTGCCCGCGTGGGGTGAGTGGGTGACGGCAGCAGCGGCTTCCTTGAACTGAGCGAGGTCGGCCATAGTTTTTGATGGACGTGCGGTGATCGACCCTCGATCACGAGCGCGTTCCCGAATAAATCGTATCTCAGTTCGCGCGCGGTAGTTAGAAGGCGCGGCGGATCCCGAGCGTCGCGGCGACCGGCGCCTGAAATACCGTGCCGTACTGGAAGTTCGTCGACCGCCGCGGCGACCGGCCGCTGGCGGTCCTGGCGAACACGAGATCCTGGGCGGTGCCGTGGTCGATCGGGGCCACCGCGTCGACGGTGTAGACGTCGTCGATGGCGGTGGCCGCGCGCTTGTCGAACACGTTGAACACGTCGAGGCTGACGTCGAGCCCCTGCCAGCGGGCGGTCAGCTCGGCGTTGGCCTGCCCGAGGATGGGGTTTCGGCCGAACGAGCCACGGGGGACGAGGAACGCGGTCCCCGCCCCGCTGACCGACAGCGCGTCGCGGGGGCGGCCGCTGTTGGCCGCGAGCCGGAGCGACGCTGCGACCGGCAGGCCGGCGAGGTGACCGGCGCGGCGCGCCTCGACGAACACGCGATGGGACAGGTCGGTCGGCAGGCGGCCGAACAGGTTCGTGGTCGTGGTGTCGAAGTCGGCGCCTCCATAGAAGGTGGCGCCCTGCCGGGGATCGAACATGCCGGTGGTCGACCCCACCGCACGCGTGTACAGGTACCCGAACCGGAGGGCGAGCTTGCCCGTGGTCGCGAGCTCGGCGGCGACGGTGGTGGTGTGGCGCACCGCGGTCTCGTGGCCGTCGTCGGGGTTGGTCAGCGTCGTGTCGACGGTCTCCATCGCGCGGAGCCGGCGGATCGCGGCCCACCCGACCAGCCGCACCGTGCGGGCGAGGCCGAGCTCGACGCCGGCGGTGATCTCGTCGCTGGTCGGCGGGGCGAGCGCCGGATCGACGCGGACCGGCGCGCCGGTCTCGAGCGTGCGGGTGGCGCCGATGCCCTCGATCGTGATGTCGCGGACGCGGCGGTTGCCGGGGAGCACGAGGTCGCCGATCCCGGCCGGCAGGTAGGCGAAGCTGCGGCCGAGGCTGGCCCACACGCGCGAGCGGCCGTCGCCGAGCACGTCCCACGACATCCCGAGCCGCGGCGACAGCTCGTGGGAGAAGTGCACGGCGGGGCCGATCCACATCAGCTCCCAGCGGAGGCCGCCGTCGACGGCGATGTCGGGGGTCGGGTGGAAGGTGTCCTCGGCGTAGGCCGCCGTGTACCGGGTGCGGAAGTTCAGCTCGGACACCGCCAGGGTGTCGCAGGGCTGATCGTAGATCTCGAAGCAGGTGCCGGTGCCGTGGAACCGCGCGCGATCGAGGTGGCCGTCGAACAGCGACCGCTGGAGCTCGCCGCCGGTGTAGCTCGACCGCGTGATCAGCCGGATGTCCTCGAAGGTGGCGCCGGCGCGCAGGACGTGGTCGCCGAGCTGGTGGGCGACGTCGGCGCTGATCGTCGGGCGATCTGCGATCTGATCGACGAGCAGGCCGGCGCCGCCGCTGGCGAAGAACCCGCTGGGCACCGGGCAGTGGCGGAACTTGTCCGGATCGACGTCGACGCACGCGTCGACCAGCGCGGGATCGTCGGGGAGCGCCGCGGGAATGTACGCGGTGAGCAGCTGTGGTCGGTCCGCCGCGGCGGGATCGGTGGCGGTCTCGACGCGCCCGCTGTGGTGCCACGCGAGCTGGGCCGACGCGCGGGTGTGCGTCCACCGGCCGCGCCAGGTCGCGATCGCATCCCCGGTGAGCGTCCGCTGGTCGACGCGCGCGGCGGGCGTCGTCGCGAGCGCAAGGTCGCGCTCGGTCTGCGCCACGTGGCCGACCAGCGACAGCGCGACGTGGTGCGCGCCGCGATCGAAGCCGACGCGCGCCATCGCGGGGACGATCCACGAGGTCACGCGGTGGGCGTCGGTCTCGACCGGTTGAAGCTGGAACGGGCGATGCTCGGAAGCGGGCCCGACGCGACGATCGACACCGTGCCGTCGGGGCCGGCGTCGCCGTACAGCCGCCGCAGCTGGAACGTGTTGGCCGCGATCGCGCGGCGGCGATAGTCGCCGGTGAGCGACGCCCACGCGCGGACGTCGACGACGTGGGTCGGGCCGCCCTCGATCAGCTCGGCGTCGACGGTGCCGCCGGTCGACGCGCGATCGCGCGCGGTGAACCCGCCCGCCATCGTGAACACGCCGCGCAGGAACGCGAGCGGGACCCGGGTGTCGACGCTGCCGAACCGCACGTTGTCGGCGGGCGCGCCGTCGATCGTCCAGCGGTTCTCCAGGCCGGTCGCGCCGGCGAACAGCACCCCGGCGTCGTCGCGCGCGGCGCCGGTGGCGTAGTGGGCGACCGCGTCGTGGGTGGCGTCGGCGACCGGCAGCGACTGGAGGTACGCCGCGGGGAGCCACGAGGTCAGCGCGAACGGCGCGCGGTCGTCGAGCGGATCGGTCGCGCGCGCGCAGCCGAACGCGCGGCCATCGCCGCAGTCGAGCGGCGGCTCGACCGGCCGGGTCGGCAGCCCGAACACGTCGCGCGGATCGGCGTGCGCGGATCCGGCGGTGAGGATCACGACGACCGCGGGCCAGCGCACGGGCCGACGGTAGCACGCCGTGCTACAGGCTCGCCGTGCCCGATCTGCGCGTCCATGCCGTCAACCGCGCGCCGCTCGATGCGCGCGGCGACTACGTCCTGTACTGGATGATCGCCGCGCGGCGCACGACGTGGAGCTTCGCGCTCGATCACGCGATCGCGCGCGCGACGGCGCTCGGCAAGCCGCTCGTCGTGTTCGAGCCGCTGCGCGCCGGCTACCCGTGGGCCAGCGATCGCTTCCACGCGTTCGTGATCCAGGGGATGATCGACAACGCCCGGGCGTTCGCGGCGGCGGGCGTGACCTACGTGCCGTACGTCGAGCCGACGCCGGGCGCGGGCAAGGGCCTGCTCGCGGCGCTCGCGGCGCGCGCGTGCTGCGTCGTCACCGACGAGCAGCCGGCGTTCTTCCAGCCGCGCATGGTCGCGGCGGCGGGCGCCGCGCTCGGCGTGCTGCTCGAGCAGGTCGACGGCTGCGGGATCCTGCCGCTGCGGCTCGACGGCGCCGCGTCCCGGCTGATGCCTCGCCGACAAGCTGCAGCGCTACGCCGAGGATCGCAACGATCCGGACGCGCACGGCGGCTCGGGGCTGTCGCCGTGGCTGCACTTCGGGCACGTCTCGGCGCACGAGCTCGTCGCCGGCGTGTGGAAGCTCGCCGACTGGGATCCGTCGCGGGTCGCGACCAAGGCCACCGGGTCGCGCGAGGGCTGGTGGGGGCTGCCCGTCAACAGCGAGGCGTTCCTCGACGAGCTCATCACCTGGCGCGAGCTCGGCTACGCGTTCTGCCATCACCGCGCGGACTTCGATCAGTTCACGTCGCTGCCGACGTGGGCGCAGCAGACCCTCGACGCGCACGCGTCGGATCCGCGGCCCGTGGTGTACACGCGCGCCGAGCTCGAGGCCGCCGCGACCCACGATCCGCTGTGGAACGCCGCGCAGCGCCAGCTCGTCGGCGAGGGCCGCATCCACAACTACCTGCGGATGCTGTGGGGCAAGAAGATCCTCGAGTGGTCGCCGTCGCCGCGCGCGGCGCTCCCGACGCTCGTCGAGCTCAACAACAAGTACGCGCTCGACGGCCGCGATCCGAACTCGTACAGCGGCATCTTCTGGACGCTCGGGCGCTTCGATCGCGCGTGGGGGCCCGTGCGGCCGATCTTCGGCACGATCCGGTACATGTCGTCGGACAGCACCGCCAAGAAGCTCGACCTCACGCACTACCTGCGACGGTGGTCGACCCAGGCCTCGCTGTTCTGATCGCCCGGCTCCGGTGGAGAACCCGCGCCTCGCGCGCAGCGAGGGATGGGTCGTGGGTCCGGCGCTTGGCGATGACACGGCCGACGAGGCCTCGAGGCCCAGGTGCGCTCCGAGCTGTCACGCCGCCGGAGTGCTAGCCACAATCGCCGGGCCCCACACCCACCCTCGCTGATGCGCGCTCGTGTCTGGTCCGTGCGCTCCGAGGAGCACCGTCGCCGGCGACGCCTGCTATCCGTTCGTCTCGCGCCGCATCTGCAGGCTCGCCCCTCCCTGCCCATACCAGTTGAGATGAGCATAGGGTCAGGTGCTCGATGGAACACGAGTTGGGTTGTGGCTTTGGGAGGAGAACCCGCGCCTCGCGCGCAGCGAGGGATGGGTCGTGGGTCCGGCGCTTGGCGATGACACGGCCGACGAGGCCTCGAGGCCCAGGTGCGCTCGGAGCTGTCACGCCGCCGGAGTGCTAGCCACGCTCGCCGGGGCCCACCCCCACCCTCGCTGATGCGCGCTCGTGTCTGGTCCGTGGGCGCTCCGAGGAGCACCGTCGCCGGCGACGCCTGCTATCCGTTCGTCTCGCGCCGCATCTGCAGGCGACTCGCTCCGCGACGAGCAGAGGGTCGGCGTGCGCTCGACGAGCCGATGATCTCGAAGCACACCCGCATCATCATCGAAGCACGTGATCGGAACGATGTCGGTGCGCCGACCGTGACAGCTGAGCCGGCAGATTATTTCGGTGTGAAGGAGCTGATCGATCTGTGCGCACGTGAGCTCACCGATCCAACCCCGAGGTCATTCGTGCCGTCAGCGCGCCGCAGCGCTCGCGCCGATCAGGATCACTTTGCCGCCGGCATGGTGTTCCGCGAGCGTCTGCGCCTCGCCGGCGCGTGCGAGCGGTAAGCGCTTCGCGATCGGGATGACGAGTCGTCCTTCGGCGACGTCGCGACCCAGCTCCGCGAGTCGCTTTGCATCTGGATGGGTCCAGATCGCGCGGGTGACGAGCCCGAGCTGTTTCGCACCCGCCGGCTCGCCCACGACGCTTCCGATCGTCGCGCCCGACTTCATCCGGAGCAGCACCTTCGCGAGCGCCGGACCACCGATCGTGTCGGCCAGGCCGTCGAGCAGCGGCAACGCGGCAACCTCCGCGTCGTCGTCCAGCGCGACCACGCCGTCGACACCGAGCGACGTTGCCTGCGCCTTCTGCGTGCCGCGGACGCCCGCCCAGACCTTCGCACCGTGCTGCTGGGCCACGAACACCGTGACGCGTCCGACGCTGCCGAGCGCCCCGGTCACGAGCACGACATCGCCACGTGCGGGCTTGACGGCCTCCTCGATGAGCTGAGCACCCGTGAGGAGGATCAGCGGCAACGCCGCGGCATCGACGAGATCCATCGCAGGTGGAACCGCGGCCCACGCTTCGACGGGCGCGACGACGAAGTCGGCATAGCCGGCCATGACGAGGCCCATCACGCGCGCACCGACTTCGAACGCGGTCACACCTGGGCCGACGGCGACGACGACGCCGGACGCATCTCGCCCCAGCACCGCCGGCAGGGCGAGCGGCATCATCTTCTGGAGCGCGCCGCTCCGCAGCTTCCAGTCGACCGGGTTGATCCCTGCACCCGCCATCCGAACCTTGATCTGGTTCGGCCCCGGGCTCGGATCTGGAAGTTCCTCGACGATGAGTTTGTTGACGTCACCGAATGCTGTCAGGACGATTGCCTTCATGTGCGACTCCTCTTCTGGTGCACCTGGTGCAATGGGTGTGCCGCCACGCGTCGAGCGCCGACGCCACATCCGTCGCTCTCGTCGAGGGGAATCGGTCGTCCGCGCGTCCCATCGTGGCATCACGCGACTGACGTCGCTCGAAGCGACGAGCCTCGTGGTGGGCCTTTCGCTGAAATCCGCGGCGTGGGCGTCGTGCTCGTGCTCGTGCTCGTGCTCGTGCTCGTGCTCGTGCTCGTGCTCGTGCTCGTGCTCGTGCTCGTGCTCGTGCTCGTGCTCGTGCTCGTGCTCGTGCTCGTGCTCGTGCTCGTGCTCGTGCTCGTGCTCGAGC
>JAPLLF010000792.1 GCA_026387715.1 Pseudomonadota bacterium | reverse complement strand
CGCGGGCGCGTGCGACGTGCGGCGCGGCTTACCGGCGGGGCTCGAGCGCATCGGCGTCGCCCTCGCGGAGGGCCGCGCGCTCGGCGCCCGCTATCTCGAGGCCAACGCGCTGGTCACGCGGGCGGGCGCGCACCTGCGGCTCGGCGATCTGCCGGCGGCGCTCGCCGATGCGCGCGCCGGCGTCGAGGCGGCCCAGGCCGCGACGCTCGTCGGCTACGAGATCCTGGGCCTCGCGCGCTACGCGCTCGCGCTCGCGCGCACCGGCGGGCACGACGACGAGGCCCGCGTGCACGCCGAGCGCGCCCTCGCCCTCCTGGATCACCAGCGCTACCTCGAGTCCTCCGAGGAGGACGTGCTGCTCGCGTGCAGCGACGTCCTCCGGCGCGCCGGCGATCCCGTGCGCGCGGCCGAGATCGCGGCGCGTGGCCGCGTGGGAGCGCAGCGCAAGCTCGACGCGCTCGTCGATCCCGTGTGGCGCGCGGCCTACGCCGCGATCCCCGAGGTACGCGCCCTGCTCGGGGACTGATCAGTGCGCGAGCCAGCCGCCGGCGAGCACGCGGTCGTCGGCGTAGAGCACGGCGGCCTGGCCGGGCGCGGCCACCACGGGCGCCGCGAGGCGCGCGATCGCGGTGGCGCCGTCGATCACGACGTCGGCGGCGATCGGCGCGCCGCGGTGGCGAACCTGGATCGACGCGGAGAGCGAGGTCCGGGGCGTCGACAGCCACCGCAGATCGCGGATCGGCAACTCGGTGCGCTCGGCCTCGGCGCGCGACCCGACGACGACGCTGCCCGCCGCGGGTGAAGTGGTGCGCGCCCTCGTGGTGGCCGAGCGTGGTCCCGGCGCCGTCGACGATGGTCCCCGCCAGGGGCAGCGCCCGCCCGCGGCGCAGCGCCTGCGCCGACACGAAGCCGGCGTAGTCACCATCGGGGACGAAGCAGATCTCCTGCGACTCGGCCTTCATCGCGTTGGGCAACCCGAGCCGCAGCGCGTGCGCGCGGACCGCGTCCTTGGTGAGGCCACCGAGGGGGAACTGGATGGCCGCCAGCTCGTCCGCCGGCATCGAGAACAGGAAGTACGACTGATCCTTGCTGGCGTCGCGGCCGCGCAGGAGCGCGCCGTCCTCGATCCGCGCGTAGTGCCCCGTGACGAGGAGGTCGGCGCCGATCGCGCGGGCGTGCTGGAGCAGCGGGGTGAACTTGATGTGCTGGTTGCACTTCACGCACGGGTTCGGGGTCTCGCCAGCGAGGTAGGCCTCGACGAAGTCGTCGACGACGGCCGCGCTGAACTCGGCGGCGAGATCGACGACGTAGTGCGGGATTCCGAGGTGGGCGCACGCGGCGCGCGCATCCTCGACGTCGCGAGGACCGCAGCACCGCCCGCCCGAGGCCGCCGCGGATCCCCGGGCGTCGTAGAGGCGCATCGTCATGCCGACGACGCGGTGGCCCTGCTCGACGAGCAGCCCGGCGGCGGTGGCGCTGTCGACCCCGCCCGACATGGCGGCAACGACGAGTGGTGATCGGGCGAGCATGGCGGTAGACGTTGCTGTATCTAGCATGATGGCCACCGGGCAACAGAGTCGCGTCGAGGTCCTTGCCGATGGCCTCGACGATGGCGGCCAGGGGGTCGGAACCGCGGGCGGCCGGCGCGTCCACGTCGTGGGGCTCCTCCCGGGGGAGACGGCCGAGGTCGCGATCGATCACACCAGCCCACACCGCGACGAGGCATGGGGACGGATCGTGCGCATCATCGGCCCGCGTAGCGCGGATCGCGCCGAGCCGGCCTGCCCCTCGTTCGGGCGGTGTGGCGGCTGCGCCTGGCAACACCTCGCCTACCCGGCGCAGCTCGCGGCCAAGCACGCCCGGGTCGTCGCCGCGCTGCAGGCGGTCGGCGACCTGCCCGTGCCGGTCGCCCCGGTGCGCCCGTCGGCGCAGCTCGGGTATCGCAACAAGGGCAAGTACGTCGCCGGCCGCGACGGCGAGCGCCTCGTGCTCGGCGCCTACGCGCCGCGCACGCATCGCGTGATCGACACGCTCGGCTGCAAGGTCGTCGCGCCGATCATCGACGAGGTCGCGTCGTGGGTCCGCGGGGCGGCCGAGGACGCCGGGCTCGTCGCGTACGACGAGACGCTGCGAACCGGGGACCTCCGCTACGTGATCGTGCGCGAGTCGGCGGGCGACGTGCTCGTCGTGCTCGTCGTCGCGTCGGGGGCGCCGCAGGCGAAGCTCACCCGGCTCGCCGACGCGCTCGACAAGCACCTCGCCGTGCGCGGCATCGTCGTCGTGACCAACGATCGCCGCGACGGCGCGATCGTCCCGTCGGGGTCGCCGGCCCGCGTGCTGCGCGGCCGCGGCGAGCTGGTCGAGCACGTCGCCGGCGTGGCGCTCGAGGTCGGCGCGTCGGAGTTCCTGCAGGTCAACCGCGTGCAGGCGGCGGCGATGTACGCCCGCGTGGCCGAGCTCGCGGACGCCCGCCCCGGGACCGTCGTGGTCGATCTGTTCGCCGGGCTCGGGGGCATCGGCCTGCACCTCGCGCGCGCCGGGGCGCGGGTCGTCGCGGTCGAGATCGATCGCGACGCGGTCGGGCGGCTGCAGCGCGCCGCGACCACCGCCAAGCTCCCGCTCGTCGCGATCGCCGGTGACGCCTCGGACCTCCAGCTCGCCGAGCACCCCGACGTCGTCGTCGTCAATCCGCCGCGCAAGGGACTGTCCGAGGGTGCGCGGGACCTCGTCCTGCGGCT
>JAPLLF010000606.1 GCA_026387715.1 Pseudomonadota bacterium | reverse complement strand
ACCAGCGCGGCCTGGGCCGCGGGGCTATCGAGCGAGCCGCTCGGGAGCTCCCAGCTGCCGCCATCCGCGCCGCGGTTCCACACGTGCCCGCCGCCGGGGATCTCGAGGAGGCGCGTCGGGACGCCCACGGCGTCGAGCGCGTCGCGCATCGCCACGGTCTGCGCGTCGAAGTCGACGAACCAGTCGCTGCCGCCGGAGATGAGCAGGAATGGTGGCGACCCCGACGACACGTGCGTGATCGGGGATGCCTGGGCGTAGCGCTCCGGCACCGCTGCCAGCGTGCCGCCGACGAAGTCGATCACCGCGGACACCTGAGGCAGCGCCGCCATGTCCGCGGGCCCCGCGCCGGACACGACCGCGGCGAGCGGGCCGGTCATCCCCTCGGCGCAGTCCGCGGCGACGATCGGATCGGCGGCGGCGGTCCCCAGCATCGAGACCAGGTGCCCGCCGGCGGAGTAGCCCAGCCCCGCGATCCGCGCCGGATCGATCCCGAGCTCGGTCGCGTGGTTGCGCATCCACGCGAGGGCGCAGAACACGTCCTGCACCGCGTGCGGGAACTGCCCGCCGTTCGGCGTCAACCGGTAGTCGATGTTG
This sequence comes from Pseudomonadota bacterium, assembly GCA_026387715.1. GTDB lineage: Bacteria > Myxococcota_A > Polyangia > Haliangiales > Haliangiaceae > JABFXX01. Next base: position 15,201 of record JAPLLF010000606.1, on the reverse strand, counting down.
ACCGTGACGTAGCCCGCCTCGGCGAGCCGCCGCGCGTAGGGCGCCATCGACGAGCGACCGACGCCCTCGGCCCAGCCGCCGCCGTGGACGACCAGCACCGCGGGCCGTGGCGTCTCTGCAGGCGGCGGCGAGTAGGTGTCGAGGACCGCGACCCCGAAGCGAGGATCGTACGGGATGTCGGTTTTCTCGACGATGTCGCTACACGCGGCGAGAACGCACGTCCACACCACGAGCGCGATCGACCACGTGGAGGTGCGGCGCATCATCGATATCGGCAGCAAGCGACATGCCAGCTCGCGATCAGAAGCTGATCGCGGCGCCGAGCTCGAAGTAGAACGGGACCTGCCCGCTCTGCTTGCCGGCACGGAGCCGCCACTCGGCGCCGCCCAGGCGCACGGCGGTACGAATGCCCGCGCGCAGCGTGGCCGACGATCCCTCGTACCATCCGTCGACGACGTCCATGTACGTCTCCTTCCGGTACGCATCGGTGTGGTGAAGGTGGTCGGCGACGCTCCTGTTGAGACCAAGCTCGAGCCCGAAGCTGCCCCGCGAGAACGTGACCCCGGGATCGAGCTCGAGATCTGCGCCCACCCCGACCGCGCGATGGATGTCGTTGCTCGTGATCCGGGCGAACGGCATGAGCGTCGAACCGAGGAGAAATCGGCCAAGCACGAGGTCCGTGCGCAGGCCTGCGCGCAGCTCGCCATCGCCGCCGCCTGGGCGCAGCAGGGGTAACTGGACCTCCGCCGGGATCGACAGCGACAGGCGAGGTGAGAGCGTCGCGAGGCGGTGCTCGTAGCCGAGCCTGCCGAGCACGGTGGTGTCCATGCCCACGCCACCATAGATCCGTTGTGCGGACGGCTCGGCGTGCACGACCGAGGCGAAGGCGAGCATCCCGAACATGACGAGGGACTTCATCGCGACGCTCCCACGCCGTAGCCGGCTTGATCGAGGGTCTGCCGGATCAGGGCGATCGTCTGATCCGGGGCGGTCCACGGAAAGTCATGGCCTGCGTCGGTGACGACGCTGATCGTCGGGTGGTCGAAGAACTCCGCCTGACGTGTCTGGAACGCGAGGCCGAGCACCTCGTTGTCCGAGCTCGCGACGAGGTTCACCGGCCTCGAGAACGACCTGGTGTTGGTGACGAAGTTCCACGCCCAGACGCCGTCCTTGGCGCCGGACGCGAGGATCGCGGTCTGGGCCACGGCGCCGAGCCGCCACAGCGGTGCCGGATCGGTCTGGCTCAGGTGGTAGCCGGGCTGCACGTTCTTGCGCGCGACCAGCGGGGCGTAGTCCATGCGTGCATGGTCATCCGGGCTCAGGAACCGCTGGTCCCACAGAAGGTCGCTCAGCCACTCCGACCAGAAGTCCAGGTGGATGATCTCGCTCTTCAGCTCGCTGTACAGCGCGCCAGTGAGCGGCCCGGGCTCGAGCAGGACGGCCGCGGCGACCCGTTCCGGATACTGGTTGAGATACGCGGTCGCGTACATGCCACCCCACGAGTGGCCGATCAGGGCGGGAGGTCGATCCGGAGAGAACTTCGCGATGATCGCGTCGAGGTCCGAGAGGTAGACGTCGATGTTGATGTCGGCGGCGTCGTGGCGCTGGGACAGCCCGGTGCCGCGCTGATCCCAGAACACCAGGAAGTAGTCATCCTCGAGCCTCGGCTCACCCGGCTGGCCGCGCAAGCGGAGCAGGCTGCGGTAGTCACCTCCCGGGCCGCCATGCAGGAAGATCAGCGCGGGATTGGAGGGGGAGCCAAAGGTCTCGACGTGTAAGCGCGTACCGGCGAGGTCGAGGGCCGGTAGCGACGAGTCCTCGGTGACCGTCCTGGGGACCAGGTTGCCTGCCTCCCCGGGATCGGCCAGCTCGCAGGCGGTGACGAACAGAAGCGAGCTCAAAACGATGGAGATGACTTTCACGCGACGAAGCTAGGACCTCGACGAAGCGAGGTCGCCCGAGCCCACAACCTCGAACCTTTGCGCGATCGACCAGACGTCCGAACCAGCGGGGACGGACGTCCGAGCTCAACCATTTCAGCCGGTTGCGTCGCGACGTCGCGACTGGCGATATTCGCGCGGTGTCACGCCGGTGGCCTTGCGGAAGGCGCTATTGAACGTCGACTTCGACTGAAAACCCGCCTCGAGGGCGATCTCGAGGACCGACTGGTCGGCCCGTTCGCCGGTCGCCAGCACGGTCTTGACGTGCTCGACCCGGTGCTCGTTCACGAAGCCGTAGAAGTTGCGCTTGAGCCGGACGCTCAGCACCTGGGACACCTCGTGCGAGGTCGCCGCCACCGCCTCGGCCAGCTCGGCCAGCGTGAGGCCCGCTCGCAGGTAAAGCCGCGACTCGAGCATCGCCGCCTTGATCCGCGCCTCGAGGTCGTCGGCATCGGCCTCGGGAAGCCGCGCCTTCTGGTAGGGCGAGGCCTCGGGTGGCGACGGCGGTGTCGTCGGCGGCGGGACCAACGGCGCGGCGACCGGTTCGGTCACCGGCGCCGGCGGTGGTGCCGGCATCGGCTGTGCGATCGACTGCTGCCCGATGAAGATCTCCGACTGCCCGAGCTGGAAGTAGCCGATCACGAAGATCACCGCGGTCGATCCGAGCGGCACGATCTCGAGGATCGGGCCGCTGAGATCCCCCGTGTGGCCGCTGATCCGCACGCCGAACAGCAGCAGGGCGGCGCCCCACACCACGCCGCTGAGGGCGACCAGCACCAGGAGCCAGCGCAGGCTCACGGCGCTGACGTTGGAGTACAGCGCCTGGACGTGAGGTCGGTGACGGCGCAACAGGACCAGCGCGGCGATCACGTAGCTGATGCCGTGGACGACCAGCACGGCCTCGCTCGCGGTGACGAACCACGGGATGCCGCCGCGACCATCGAGGACCTGCAGCTTGTAGGCAGGCGAACGCAGGTAGAACGTGACGATCAGGAGGACCACATAGACGGCCGCCGCCACGAAGTGCCGCCACGCCGACGGCTGCTCCACCGGCTCGATCGCGGTCATCTCGCGGACGTAGAGAAACAGCAGCGGCCCGAGCAAGAACGGCACCCAGGCAGAGAAGCCGATCAGGTGTGGATGCGCGGCCAGGATCCCGCCTACCGCGAACGAGCCGTGGAGCATGACGACGGCCAGCGCCGCGAGCAGGTTGGAGAGGTAGCGGTTGGCGCGCACGTTGCGGGAGCGACGCCGGAGCACGATGCTCAGCACCACCGCGTGGATGGTGCCAAACAACAGACTTGCCTGGACGCCGCCCATCGTCAGCTCGAGGCCAGCGGCGAGTCCACGTGATGCACCATCGCCGAGACGGTACCACCGACGCATCGCAAGGCTGATCCTGCTCGGAGGCGGACTGTTTCTCCTCTACAAGGGGCGACCGGGCGAGTCACCCACGTCGCGCTCGCGTGAGCACCGTCGCTTCGTGAGCGCAGGACAAGGCGTCGCTTCTCGCGAGCTCACGTGCGGTCGATGTCGACCGCGACCACCCCCCAGCCTCCTGCGGGCGCCCGGGCCTCGAGCGCGCGCGCCAGCGTCTCCAACGACGGCTCGACCATGCTGCGCTCGAGGAAGCCGTCCTCGAACAGCTCGAACGTCTCGTAGGTGACGAACACCAGGCGGTCGCCCGGCGCGACCGTGAGGTCGATGGCCGGTGCGCTCGCGGCCTTGGCGAAGGACGAGGCGCTCAGTCCCCTCATGCGCGCGAGGAACGCCTCGTCCGTGATGCCCTCGGCGAGCATCTGGCGCTCGATGGTGTCCTCCTCCACCACGAGGGACGTGACGCCATCGCGGACGCGATAGACGCGAGCCGAGCCGCGGCGGACGATGCGAGCACGGGTTCGCGAGACGCTGGCGAGGACGCCCTCGGCGTGGCCGAGATCGTTGGCGCGCTCGGCGAGACGCGCGAACACGCGATCGAGACGCGCCGCCAGCGCGTCCACGACACCGACGAGATCCGCGGGAAGCGCGGCTCGGTCCAGGAGATACGAGGTCCAGTGCACGAGGTGGGTGCGGACGGGAAGCGGTGGCTCGACCTCCCGTGGGTAGGCCCTCTCGCCGAGCAAGTCGGCGAGCGACCAGCGGCAGACGTCCGCGCACGCGTCTCCGCAGTCTGCCGCGACGCCGCGGAACAGCCCGACGACGGCGTGGTTGCTCGGCCGCGCGCTGAACACGTCGGCGTGCTGCTGTCCGCGTTCGGCGCGACCGACGAGCGAGCGAAAGGTCACGCCCGCGTGCTTGGCGTGATGGGGTCCTGGGGGCTGGGGCGAACGAGGCACGGGCGCCAGGACCTGAGGCTCGATGCTCGAGGGATAGAGGTTGACCCCGTTGTAGCCGGCGTGCGGCTTCTCGCCCGGAGGTGTCCCGGGGCTCACGAAGCCCGTGATCACGAAGCGCTGTCCCGGCACCAGCTCCGCGTGTCGCCGCGGATCCGACACCGCGACGCGCTCGATCCTGACGCCATCGAAGTTCGGGCCCTCGAAGTGCCCGGGCTGGTAGGTGCCGCTCGTGGTGATGTACGCGTTCGCGTGATCATGACCACACGCGGGGAGCAGCTCGCGGACGGCGACCGGGAGCGGCCGCCTCGGCAACGAAAGGCGCCTCGTGACCGCCGCGACGAGCGTGTCTGCATCCGTCGCCAGGATGGGAGCGACGACGCACTCCTCGCCATGTCCGAAGCGGCGTTGATCGCCCGAGAACCGAAGTTCCGACCAGCCGGGCGCGACGTCGATCCGGGTGACGGCCAGGATGCGCGGGAGATCCAGATGGAGGATGCGGACACCCGCGGGCGTGTCGAACGCGTGGTCGCCGAGCGGGCGCAAGATGAGATGCCCGTCGCGCTCGGTGGCGTCCACGCTTCGGCCCACGAAGAAGGGGAGCGGCGGAGGAGGCACGAGCGTCAACGTAACACCGAGGAGCGCAGCCCTGGAGGCGTCGCCGGCGGTGAGGTTGATGACCCGATCACGGGCAGGTACGCTTGCGGCCCATGTCGCTCGACTACTCGCTCTTCCTGCGCGACCAGCCCGAGCTCGCCGCCTACGAGGGTCGGTTCAGCTTGCGGCGCGACGATCGCGGCGGCTTCGTGCTCGGCGGCATGCGCGTGTGGACGAAGCCGTACACGCCGACCGACGACGATGACGACGTCCTCGTGGATCATCCGTGGCGCGACGAGATCCGCTGGGTCGTGGCCGCCAGCGGCCGCCACGGCGACGCGACGTACGACGACTTCGAGGACCTCATGAGCGAGCTCGGCGCGCGCTACCGCGGCGGGTTGTGGTGCGACCACGGCGACGACGTGCGCTGGTACTGGTGGGATCGTGACGCGCTCGCCGCGAAGGCCGCGGCGTGGAAGGTCAAGGAGCTCGTCGCGTTCCTCACGTGGGCGCGCGGCGGCGATGAGGGCCTGCCCCAGACGGGTGGGGTGCGCGAGCAGGTGGTCGAGATCGCGCTCGGACGCGTCGACGCGATTCGCCCGCTGAAGCAACAGCAGCAGCTCGTGCTCGAGCTGTGGGAGGGCCACGAGGACTACGACGACGCGCTCGCAGGTCCCGCCGGCGACGTGCTGCTCGGCCTCGACGCGAAGGGGAGCCGCAAGCTGCGCGACGCCCAGCGCGCGCTCACCGACAAGCGCGCCGTGGCCGCCGATGCCGAGGCCCCGCTCCCGACGACCGTCGCCGAGCTCGCCGCGCTGCACGATCGGGCCACGCGTGACCCGTCCGCGGAGCGGATCCTCGACCGAGGCCTCGCCCACACTCACGGCAACACGTTCATGCGTGCGGAGTATGGGGGCGTGTTGCTCGCGCGCGCGCGGGCGGGCGCGGCGAAGCCGGACTGGATGTGGACGGTCGCCCACTGGCCGCAGCTCGCGACGGCGCCCGAGAGCGCGAGCCGCACGACGCGTGACACCTTCGGCTCGCTCGGCACGCTCGCGCAGGCGATCGTCCAGAAGTGGGACGCCGACGACGCGCACGCCGCGCAGGTCCACGACATGCTCGAGCTCCGGCGACGCGGCGGCGAGATCTTCGCCGGGGTGCCCGACGAGATCCGAGCGCTGGCCGTGGCTGGCCATCGCCGCGAAGCGGTCGAGGCGTACGCGCGCCGTTACGGCCTGTCGCTCGAACGCTCCCAGCAGGTGGTCGACGCGAACGTCTAGGTGATGGATGCGCTCGTTCGCGATCTACTTCTCCCTGTCCGCCCTTCGGACGACGGCTACGCCGTCCGGGTCATCGCCTTGATGTGCGCCGGCTTGCGGAACCGCAGCGCCGAGGACACCGCGGCGATCGCGAAGGCGACGACCATGGGGCGGACGATCAAGATCGGCGCACTTGCCCGGGCTCCCGTGTCGTTGCGCTCTCCTACGGGCAGGTCTTGTGCGCGGTGAGCTGCGCGGCGACGTCGGCCCAGGTCCTCGTCGTCTTCGCCCCACCTTCGGTCGAGACGACGGCGATCAGCGCCAGGCCGCGCTTGGCGTCGGCCACGAACACCAGGCTGAAGTCCTCATCCCACTCCATGATGTGGGGCGACCGACACACGGCGTACGCCATCGGATGCGCCGGTGAGGGCGTCGGACCTTCGGCGGCGTCGATCTCGCCGAAGGTCGGATCGGGCTGGGTGCGGAACTCGTTCGAGCACGCGAACACGTGGTCGTCGGTCTTCTTGCCGGCGGACTCGGCCTGCTGCATGCGCGCCACGTAGGTCCGCGCCGCGGTGAGCGCCGCGTCACCGCACGCGAGCTTGTCGATCATCGGCCCGGAGGTGTCCCCGGCACCGGGCAGCGCGACCTTCACGTACACGCCGCGTTTCGGATCGACGAACGCGGCGAGCTTGAGCTTGCCGCCGAGCGCGCGCACGAAGTCCTCGGTCGCGACCTCGGGCAACTCGCCCGGCGTGAGCCCGGTCTTCTTGCCGGCGCGCGCCGGATCGGGATTGTCGGCGGCATCCGGCGCGGCGACGACCGCGGCATCGACCGGCACAGCCACCGCCGCCTTGGGCAGGGTCGCTGCAGGCGTCGGGGCAGGTGTGGGGGCAGGCTGCTCGACCTTCGTGCAGCCAGCGGCGAACAGCAGGGAGGTGGCCAGCGCGGCGAGCTTCATGTCGAGAGAACGGGGAACCAGCATGATGGATTCCCGACTCTCGCATGAAGCGATGCCGTTGCCGTCGAACCGGATCTGACCCGAGCCTGCGTGCCAGCTACGCGAGCATGGCCGGTCTCGAGGCGTTGGCGCGATCTCGGAGATCGTCTCCGGCGCGGCGCGCCCATCAGCGGCTGAAACAACGAGACTCAGTGACGTGATGCCGAACGCCTGGAAGGGCTGAGCGCCTCGGCCACGAGGTCGAAGACGAGCCGAACCCGCCGGCTCGTGTGGACCTCGCGGTGCGCGACGAGCCACATGGGCACGGGAATGGGCGGCAGGGCGGGAAGTACGCGCTCCACGAGCGGCTCGGCGTCACCGACCTCGTCGATGATCACGCCGATCCCGAGGCCCTGCTTCACGAGCTCCCAGAGGACGAGGTGGTTGCCGGTGTGGAACGGGAGGTTCTTCCGCGTGAGCGCGAAGCCCATCGCGTTGAGGCCGTCGAGGAAGCGATCGCCGTCGTCGCTGAAGCCGATGAAGTCGGCACGCGCGAGCTCGGCCTGCGTCTTCGGGGTTCCGATCGCGCGGAGGTAGCCCGGCGTCGCGTACAGGCGCCCGGGCGTGTCGCCGGCCTCGCGGCGCCGAAGGTCGCGCACGGCCATCGTGGCGTCGATCTTGATCTCGAGCCCGGGGTGGCGGCTCCGCAGGAGCGCGAGGATCGGTGTGAGAAGGAACGCCGCGACCACCTCGCTCGCGGTGATCGTGACCAGGCCGTCGACGCTCTGCGACTGGCCGGACGCGGCGAGCGAGACCCGACTCGCCGCCTCGCCCATCGCGCGCACGTGTTCGAGGAGACCGACGCCGCTCGCGGTGAGCGTGAGGCCGCGACCAACGCGCTCGAACAGCGCGACGCCGAGCTCCTCTTCGAGCGCCGCGACCTGCCGCCCGAGGGTGGGCTGCGTCATCCCGAGCGAGCGCGCGGCTGCCGAGAGCGAGCCCTCTTCGGCGGTCACGAGGAACGCGCGCGCACGATTCCAGTCGAAGCGGACCTGGGTCCAATCCATGCGTTTACGCATACATCATCTGCGACCTTCGTCAGTTACGTGGGGCCGGGTTCGTACGTATCTCCAGGGTCGACGATGAAAGCATGCATTTATGAAGAGTACGGTCCGGCCGAGGTGGTGACGGTGGGTGAGGTCCCGACGCCAGCGCCGCGCGCGAACGAGATCCTCGTCCAGGTGCACGCGGCGGCGGTCACCACCGCCGACTGGCGCTTCCGCGCGTCGTCGTTCCCCGGGGGCTTCTGGCTTGCGGGGCGGCTGTTGCTCGGCCTGCTTCGCCCGCGGCACCCGATCCTCGGGATGGACTACGCTGGCGTCGTCGCCGAGGTCGGCCGCGACGTCGAGCGCTTCCGCGTGGGGGATGCCGTCTTCGGCGCGACGAGCCGTGGGGCGCATGCCGAGTTCGTCGCGGTGAAGGCGTCGGGCGCGATCGCGCTGAAGCCGGCGTCCTGGTCGTACGAGGAAGCGGCCGCGATCCCGTTCGGCGGGAACTCGGCGCTCATGTTCATGCGCGACTTCGGCAAGGTGAAGGCCGGCCAGCGCGTCCTCGTCATCGGCGCGTCGGGCGGCGTCGGCAGCTGGGCGGTCCAGATCGCCCGGCACCTCGGGGCCGAGGTCACCGGCGCGTGCAGCACGCGCAACGTCGAGCTCGTGCGCGCGCTCGGCGCGCACCACGTCGTCGACTACACGGCCGGCTCGCCGTTCGGCGAGGGCACCTACGATCTCGTGTTCGACACCGTGGGCGTGACCACGTTCGCCGGCGCGAAGCCTGCGCTCACGGCGAAGGGGACGTACCTCCCGCTCGAGGGGAGCCTGGGCACGATGGCGCAAGCCGTGTTCACGGCGTTCGGCGCGGGCAAGAAGGTGAAGCACGCGATCAGCAAGAACACGCGCCGCGATCTCGAGGAGCTCGCGGCGCTCATCGAGGCGGGCGTCCTGCGGCCGATCGTCGACACCGCTGTCCCGATGGCGCGGATCGCGGACGCGTACCGCCTCGTCGAGAGCAGGCACAAGCGTGGGAGTGTGATCGTGACGATGCACGCGCCCCGACCCAGCGCGATGGCTGCGCCGAGTCAGCCCGCGCGCCGGTAGATGCTGAAGCTCAAGATTCCCATGGTCCTGCTCTGCCGAGCTCGACTACGGCGCCTTGGTGGCCTTGGCCCACGCGGCGCGATCGCCGCGCTCGACCCAGAGCGGCTTGCCGTCGCGGCCGATCACGCCGTGCAGCGGCATGTTCCCGTTCAACACCGACAGCGAGACGCCACCGCCGACGAACGGCCCGCTGGTCTCGTAGACCATCGGGATGACGACCTTGCCGGTCCGGTCGATGTAGCCACGGCGCTTCGTCGCCACGACGGCGAGACCCTCATGGAACTCCTGCGCGATCGTGTAGTCCGGCCCGAGGTCGAGGACCGACTTGCCGGTCAGGTCGATGTAGTGCCAACGCGTGTCGAACACCGCGGCGAGCCCGTCGTGAAACCTGCCGGCGCGCGCATACGGCCCGGGCGCGACCACCGCGCCCTTGTGATCGATGTATCCATAGTGGTTCGCATCGACCGCGACGACCGCGCGACCTTCGAAGAAGCTGCCGCGGTCGACGCTCGGCGCGTCGGCGTAGCTGGGCGCGATCACCATCGCGCCGTGTGGATCGATGAAGCCCCACAGCATGCCGACGCGCACCGGCGCGAGGCCATCGGAGAACTCGCGCGCGGCGTCGAAGTCCAGCTCGCTGGTGACGGCCATGCACGCCTCACTCGGCGCCCCCATCTCGCCAGGATCTGGCGCCGGACAGGCCTTCGCCAGGCGCTTCTGCCACGCCGCGTAGTCGACCGCGGGACCATAGGTCGGCGGGATGATCCACGCTCCCTTCGCGTCGACGTACCCCCACTTCGCGCCGACGCGCACCGGGGCGAGGCCGTCGTGAAAGCCGCCGCTGTCCTCGACCTTCAACGTGCCGAACGGCGGCACGAACCACAGCTTGCCCGCGGTCGTGACGTAGCCGATGCCCTTCGCGGTCTGGACCTTGGCGTTGCCCTCGGCGAACGCTTCGCAGCTCTCGAACGTGGAGCTCCCGAGCCGCTTGCCGCTCGCGTCGATGAACGCCCAGCGATTGGTGCCGAGCTGCACGCACGCGAAGCCCTCGCTGAACGGCATCACCGTGGCGAACTGCGGCTTGATGACGACCTTGCCGGTCTCGTCGACGAAGCCGTTGCCACCGGCATCCCAGATCTCGTGTCTCACGACCTTGGGCACCTCGGCCATCACCGACGCGGCGGACATCACGAGCGCGAGCGGACACAGCCACGACGCGGACCTGGACATGCGCCGAGCCTAACGCGCCGACGAGGTCCAGCGCACGGTCACGCGAGCTTTCGACGAAAGCTTGGGCACCCATTCGCGTCGTTGTCCTCGCCGTTGTTCGTCCACGAGTCGTGCGGCGGTCGGCTCGAGCCGCGACACGCGCTCGACCCGTCCACTGGAATTCTAGACAGGATGGTCTACACTGACCGTCGTGCGTCAGCGTGTCTTCTTCGAAGTGGACGGCGTTCCGGTCGTCGGCGACCTCTACCTCCCTGCCCTCGAGGCGCCTCACCGCGCGGTCGTCGTGGCTGGTCCGATGACCTCCGTGAAGGAGCAGGTCACCGGGGTCTATGCGTGTGCGCTCGCACAGCGAGGCTTCGCCGCGCTCGCGCTCGACCATCGCCACTTCGGGGAGAGTGGAGGAGTGCCTCGCCAGTACGAGCGCTGGACGCACAAGGTGCACGACCTGAGGGCCGCCATCGACTGGCTCGCGGCTCGCCCGGACATCGACGCCGCCAGGGTGGGCCTCGTCGGCGTGTGCCTCGGGGCCGGCTATGCAGCCTGGGCCTCGGTCGGCCATCCGCGCGTGCGTGCGTTGGGCGCCGTCGCCGGTTACTACCGCGACCCGACGGAGCTCCGGGAGAAGGACCCGGTGGGGTTCCGCGACAAGGTCGAAGCGGGCCGAGCGGCACGCTAGCACTTCGAGGCCACGGGCGAGCTCCGGACCATTCCTGCCGTTGCGCTCGACGGCGACGCGGCCATGACCCTGCCCGATACCTTCGACTACTACGGCACGCGTCGCGCAGCGGTGGCGAACTACCGCAACGAGTTCGCGGTCATGTCACGCGAGCATTTCCTGCCCTTCGACGTCCAGGCGGCCGCCGTCGAGCTCACCGCTCCGCTCGCGATGGTGCATTCCGAGAAGGCCCTCTCCCCCGCCTGGGCCCGCCGCTTCTACGATCGCGTTCGCGCGCCGAAATCCCTGCACTGGCTCGAGTCGAACAACCAGGTCGAGTTTTACGACGACCCGCGACTCGTGGGCGCCGCGTCGGACCACCTCGCTCGACACCTGCGCGAGCACCTCGACACCCCCCTGGCCGATGACCCGCCGAGACACCCGCGAGGCGCTCTTGATCGCCGGCATGGAGCTGTTTCTCGAAGGTGGCTACGACTTCGTCGGGACCAACGCGATCATCGCGCGCGTGAATGGAACCCGCGGGTCGTTTTACCATCACTTCGACGACAAGGAGGCCTTCGCGCTGGCCGTCGCCGAGTACTACTACGAGGAGCACCTCCCCACCCTCGACCGCGCCCTGGGCGCCGACGACCGCCCCCCGGTCGAGCGACTCCGGAGGTACTTCACAGCCCTGACGCGTGACTTCGCACGGCACGGTCACGTCGGCGGCTGCCTGCTGGGCATGTTCGGACAGGAGCTGGCGGATCGCAGTCCTCCGGCGCGCGCGAGTCTCTCGCGGCTGTTCGGACGCTGGCGTCATCGCATCGCTGACTGCTTGCGCGAGGCGCGCGACCGAGGCGACCTTCGAGCGAACCTCGACTGCGACGAGACCGCCGCCTTCGTACTCGACGCGTGGGAGGGCGCCCTGATGCAGATGAAGCTCAGGAAGAGCGGCGCCCCGCTCGAGGGTTTCTTGCGTGTCGTGTTCGGTCAGCTCCTGACGCCGAGCTGAAGTGGGACGGGATGGACTCCCTCGACCACCAACCCGCAGGATACGTACTAGACACACCTGCCTAAAAATCGGTCTGTCTCGCTCGCAGAGGAAGGTCAGCGCCTCGATCCTGGTCGGCGAAGGACTCCTGTGTCACCAGCGAGACGCCGGATGATCTCGTATGATGGGGACGATGGATCTCGCCGAAGCTGCGAAGGCGTGGCGCGTGTGCCGCCGGCGCGAGCTCGCGGATCTCGTCGACGCGCTGGCGACGACCGCGACGCTCCCGGCGATCATCGGCCGCACCAAGGAGCGCTACCAGAAGGCGTGGATGGCGCTCGCGGTCGAGGACCTCGACGACCCCGCGACCACTTGTGCGCTCGCGGCCGGGCTCGCGCGCAGCATTCCGGTGCGCGCGACGGGCTATCTCGCGCGCGACCGAGACCGGAAGCGCTACCAGCACTTCATCAAGCGCATCGGAGCGCTCATGGCGCGCGCGCACGATCCACAGATCGCGCGCGCGTTGTGCGAGCTGCTCGAGCACCTCCCGTTCTCCGTCGATGATAACGACGTCGTTCTCGGCCCGGTCCTCGTGGTGCTGCGCCAGCAGGGTGACGAACGAAGTGTGCTGCGGCTACGTGCGTTGCTCGACCATCCCGTCGCGAAGACGTCGACGTTGCGCGACTGGCTTGCACGGGTGCTACCCAAGACCATCGCGTCACTCCAACACGACTTGAAGAAGCAGCGCCCGGCCCTGCCCGCCGGCGTCGTCGAGCAGCTCGCGGCACTCCGGCCGGCATCCGGACAGCTCGATCAGTCGCGTCGCGCCACCGCGAACCTCGACGCGCTCCTCGCCGAGTGCCTCGCCCACCCGACCGATCACGCACCGCGGCTCGTCTACGCGGACGCGCTGCTCGAAGCGAGCGATCCGCGCGGCGAGCTGTTCGCCGCCGAGCCGAAACGCGTCGCCTCGATCCTCCGCAAGCACGAGAAGCGCTGGCTCGGCGACATCACGCGCGTCACGAAGCTTCGCGTGTGGCGCCGCGGATTCCTCGACGAGGCGGAGCTCCTGCAGGGCGCGTCCGCGGATCCGGCGACGTGGGAGCGGGTCGCCGCCGATCCGCGGATGGCGACCGTGCGCACGCTCCACAAGGGAACCGCGAGCGAGCAGCTCTACGGCACGTTCGTGACGTCGCGTGCGCTCGTGGCGCTGCGCGACGTCGAGATCCCGTCGACGAAGCTGCTCGCGAAGCTCGTGACGTCGCCCCGCCCACTCGATCGGATCGCGCTGACGGGCGGGCTGTCGCGCGAGACGATGAAGCACCTCGGGCCGGCGGCGACCGCGACCGGTGTTCGCCGGCTCGCGTTCGCCACGAAGCTGGTGCCGGCCGCGCTCGTCGAGCAACTCGCCGCGTGGCCCGGGCGCGCGCAGTTCGACGAGCTGTGCGCGTTGCCGAGCTACCAGATCAGCAACACCTGGCGCGCCCAACGCGACCGGTGGCTCGGCGCGTTCGATCGCCTCGGGGTCTCGCGGCTCGGATACGGCGACCTCGACGACTACGTCATCGTCGAGCGCGGCCCGAACGGCGTGTGGTCGATCGATGCGCGGCTCGAACAGCAGACGCTGCTCGTCGATCTCGCGACGCGGTTGACGGGCCCGGTCGACCGCATCTCGATCCGCGGGACGCCGCTGTCGTGGACGAAGCCGACGGCCGCGCTCGGCCGCGCGATCGCGAAGCTGAAGCCGAAGACGCTCGAACGCTTCGACGGCTGGCTGGACGTGTCGATCTGATGCTGGGTACGACTGGCGAGTAGCGCTATCGTCTGGTGATGCCTTCGCCCCGCTGGCTCGCCATCGTCTTGCTCGTCGTCCCGGCCACGAGCGTCGCCGACCCCGCCACCGTCCGCATCGCGGTCCGCGACGGCCAGCGGTGGGGCTTCGTCGATGGCACCGGCACGCTCGTCATCCCGTTCAAGTACACGACTCCGGGCGAGTTCCACGATGGCGTCGCGTGCGTCGACCACACGTACCTCGATCTGGCCGGCAAACCGCTACGCCCGGCCGTCCTCGAGTGCGCCCCGTTCCACGAAGGGCGGTCGCGCGTTCGAACCAAGGCAGGCCTCGGGTTCGTCGATACCAAGGGCGCGATCTGGCTCGCGCGAGGCCCCAACAAGGAGCCGGTCACCGAGCTCGGCGACTTCCACGACGGCCTCGCGCGCGCCCGCGTGGGTGGCAAGTGGGGCTGGATCACCAAGACCGGCAGCTGGGGCATCCCGCCGACCTACGGGGTCGAGATCGACCCCGACATCCAGAAGGTGGCCGACGAGTGCGCCGCGAAGAACGAGCGCGACGGCGAGCTACCGACCAGCGAGTGCCTGTCCGCCTTCGCCGCGACGGGGAGCGGCGAGTTCGCCGATGACTTCTCGGAGGGACTCGCGGCAGTCAAGGTAGGCGACCGCTGGGGGTTCGTTGCGCCGAACGGCAAGCTCGCGATCGCGCCGACCTGGACCACGAAGCCGGGCCCATTCTCGAGCGGCCTCGCGGAGGTGCCGCTCTCCAGCGGCTCGGAGGCCTACATCGACAAGACCGGCACGGTCCTGATCGCGGGGCCCTTCCGCAGCGCCGGGACGTTCCACGAAGGCGTCGCCGTCGTCGTCGACAAGACCCAGCACTTCATCGACGTCACCGGCAAGGCCAGGCTCACCCCGCCGGCCAACGCGACCTCGTTGGGCGAGTTCTCGGGTGGGCTCGCCGCGATCGCGGGCCCGGATCGCAAGTACGGCTTCATCGACAAGGCTGGCAAGTGGGTCGTGAGGCCGGTGTTCGCCAACGCGACACCCTTCATCGACGGCTTTGCCCAGGTCAGCTTCGTCAGCGACAAGCCCTACCTCGCGATCATCGATCCGACGGGCAAGCCGATCTGGGTCGAGCACGCCATGACGAGCGCGTTCGAGCGATCTTCAGCGGCGACTTAACTGAGATCCACCGCGCGGCGGGATACTGACCCGGAGACCGGATCGCGAGCCGGCGGCGGCGGCGGGATATTGATCCACCCTGGCCTCGGCGAGGCACGCTCCCGCGATGGGCGACGATGTAGCG
>JAPLLF010000106.1 GCA_026387715.1 Pseudomonadota bacterium | reverse complement strand
GGCGGGCTTCGCGGCGGTCGGATCCTCGATCACCGTGACGGTGAGCTTGGCGGGCGCCTTCTCGAGGTCGGGGATCGCGGCGTCGAGCTCGGCCTTCTGCGCCTTGCGACGGACGTCGTAGGCGACGCGCGCGAGCGGCACCTTGGTGTCGTTGCGGCGCGCCTTGAGCAGCGCGGTGCCGCTCGCGATCTTCGCGAGGATGGGATCCTTGGCGACGCGCACGGCGCTCTTCTTGGCGAGCTCGGGGATCTGGTAGGTGACGTGCCAGTCGTCGTGCGGCGCGGCGGCGGTGGACGACCACGCGACGGCGTGCGGCAGCTCGCGCTCGCCGCTCTCGATGTGCCCGGCGGGGTTGGGCAGGGCGATGTCGGGGACGACGCCGTTGAGCTGGGTCGACGCGCCGTCGGGCCGGAAGAACTGCTGGATCGTGATCTTGAGCGCGCCGATGTCGGTGCCGCTCTGGCCGAGCTGAGCGAGATCCTCGAGCGACTGCACGGTGCCCTTGCCGTGCGTGGTCGTGCCGACGAGCACCGCGCGGTGGTAATCCTGAAGGGCCCCGGCGACGATCTCGGACGCCGACGCGCTGAACTGATCGATCATCACGACGACGGGGCCGTCGAAGTCGGTGCCGCGCGTGGTGTCGGCGAGGATCTCCTTCTTGCCGCGGCTGTTCTGCACCTGGACGACCGGGCCCTGATCGACGAGCTGGCCGGTCATCTCGATCGCGTCGCCGAGCAGGCCGCCGCCGTTGCTGCGCAGGTCGATGATGATGCCGACCGCCTTGCGTGCCTTGGCGTCGAGGATCAGCCGGCGGACGTCGTGGGCGGCGGTGTGCGGGTTGCCCTTGCCGCCGTAGAAGCTCGGCAGGTGGATGTAGCCGAAGCTCGGCTGGCCCTTGCCGGCCTGCAGCATCGCGCCGCGCGCGTACGACTCCTCGAGGACGATCTTGTCGCGCGTGATCGTCACCGACTCCTCGGTGCCGGTCGCCTTCTTGAGCCGCAGGTGGACGATGCTGCCCTTGGGGCCGCGGATCATCTTGACGACGTCGTCGATCCGCATGTCGAGCACGTCGACCGGATCCTTGCCGTCCTGCGCGACCGACACGACGAGGTCGCCGGCGGACACGCCACCCTGGCGATACGCCGCCCCGCCGGGGACGAGCTCGACGATCTCGATGCCGTGATCCTTTTCGCGGAGCACCGCGCCGATGCCCTCGAGCTGACCCGACAGGTGGATGTCGAAGTTCGCCTTGTCGGCGGGCGGCAGCCACGTCGTGTGCGGATCGAGGCTCGACGTCACCGCGTTGACGACGTCGGACACCGCGTCGAGCGGCGCGGGATTCTTCAGCCGCGCGAACCGGCCCTCGTACGACTTGGCGAGCTCGGCGCGCGCCTTGTCCTCGCGCTCGGCGGGCGTCGCCGGGATCACCGACGCCGGCGACGGCGCGGCGCTGCCGCTGCCGCTGCCGGCCGCGGGCTTCGGCGCCGGCTTGCCGGGCTTCTTCTTCTTCTTGTCCTCCTCCTGGCGCGCAAGTCGATCCTCCATGTCGACGACGCGCTCCATCACCTCGAGCTCGATGCGCTGGCGCCAGCGCTCCTTGAGATCGGCCTCGCTCGCCGCCGGCTCGATCTTCTTGGGATCGAGCTCGACGTACTCCTCGTTGGTGAAGTCCATCGGCGCGGCGAGGAACCCGAGCACCCACGTCTCGATCTGCGCGGCGCGGGTGGTGAAGATCTTCTCGCCGGCGTGCGCGAGGTCGAGCGACCCCGACTTGAGCTCGTCGTCGAGCTTGTCGGCGTAGGTGGCGAGGGCGTCGCGATCGGCCTTGAGCAGGAACAGCTTGGTCGCGTCGATCCGCTCGAGGTAGGTGTCGAACGCGGCGCGCGACAGGTCGTCGTCGATCGGCTTCTTGAGCAGGTGTTCGCCCTGCAGCAGCATGACGACCGCCTTGGCGACCTCGGCCTCGCGCGGATCGGCGGGCGTCGTGGGCGCCACAGCCGGCGCGGAACCCGGGCCGGCGACCGGCGCCGTCGGCGGTGTGGTCGGCATCACCTTGCCGGAGTCGGCGGCCTTGGGCGACTCGCCGGGAGCCGGAGCCTTCGGCGAGCAGCCGAGCAGACTGACGCCGAGCAGGAGGGCGAGCGCGGGACGATGGCGGGTCACCGGCGAATGGTAGCGCCCCTCCGGCGGGGATGCTCGTCCGCGTGGAGGTTCTCAGGCGTCGCCGCGGACAACCCGGCCCAGATGCAAGCCGCGCTTCTTGAGCAGCCGGTAGAGCGTGACCGTGTTCACCCCGGCGGCCTTGGCGGCCTCCTTGACGCTGCCCTGGTGACGGGCGAGCAGCTCGGTGAGGTACTGGCGCTCGAGGGGCGCGAGCCACGACTCGCGGGCGTCGTCGAGCGTCGGCGTGCGCGCGGGTTTCGGTCGTGCGGCGGAATGCCCGCCGGCCAGCAGCGGTTTGGGGAGATCGGCGACCGCGAGCTCGTCGCCGGTGCACAGGATGATCGCGTGCTCGATCGTGTTCTTGAGCTCGCGCATGTTGCCGGGGAACTCGTACGCGGCGAGCCGCGCGAGCACCTCGGGGCCGAGCCGCGGCGCGCGCTTGCCGTGCGAGACCGCGGACTGCTCGATGAACACGTTGGCGAGCGTCTCGAGGTTGTCCTTGTAGCTGCGCAGCGGCGGTAGCTCGAGAGTCATCACGCTGAGCCGGTAGAACAGGTCGTCGCGGAACGTGCCGAGGCGGGCCATGCCCTCGAGGTCGCGGTTGGTCGCGCAGATCAGGCGGACGTCGACGCGCTCGGGCGGCTCGTTGGAGCCGAGCGGCTGGACCTCGCCCTGCTCGACGGCGCGCAGCACCTTGGCCTGGAGCATAACGGGGAGCTCGCCGACCTCGTCGAGGAACAGCGTCCCGCCGTCGGCCTTCTGGAACTCGCCGATCTTCTGGAAGCTCGCGCCGGTGAACGCGCCCTTGACGTGGCCGAACAGGATCGACTCGAGGAGGGTCTCGGGGATCGCGGCGCAGTTGACCGTGACGTACGGCTGCTCGGCGCGCCGGCTGTTCCAGTGGATCGCGCGCGCGACCAGATCCTTGCCGGTGCCGCTCTCGCCGCGGATCAGGATCGGCGCGGTGGTCGGCGCGGCGAGCTCGAGCTTGCGCTCGACCTCGTGCCACGCGGTCGACAGCCCCTTGATCATCAGCGGGCGCCCGGTGGCGGCGCGCGACAGCTTGTCGATCTGCGCGCGGCGGAGCAGCGGCGCGGCGATCTCGGCGATCGCGGCGAGCGTGGCGAGCACGGTGGCGTCGAGCGTGTGCGGATCGCGCGACGACACGGTCAGCACGCCGATCGACCGGCGCTGATAGGCGACCGGCGCCGCCGCGATGCAGCCGACGTCGATCAGGTAGCGCGTGTAGCGCGGATCGCGCGACGTGTCGGGCGCGAGGTAGGGCACGGCGGTCTCGAACACGTGGAGCGCGATGCCGGCGCGGGCGGCTTCGTCGGCGGGCCTGGCCTTCTTGACCAGGCGCGGCAGCGTGACGGTGACGTTGTTGACGACGTGGTGGACGAGCGCGAGGCCGTCGGCCTCCTTGTCCCACACGAACAGCGCGCCGTGCTCCGCGCCGGTGTGCTCGAGGGCGATCGCGACGAGCTCGGCCTCGATCGTGCCGGGCTTCGCCGCGTGCAGCCGGTCTTCGATCTCGCGGTCGTGCACCGGCATCGCTGCTTACGGGGCGCGCCGCGCGGCGGCCATCGCGAGCTTCTGCTCGTCGGTCATCATCCCGAAGCAGCTCGACACGTCGCGGTAGTTGCCGGCGCGCCCGACGCACGCGGTCAGCGTCTCGGAGAACTTGGTCTCGCGGCAGACCCGGGTGGCGAGCGATGCGTTGGTGTCGAGATCGGCGCCCTTGAACACCGACGCCGCGCCCTTCCGGTAGCCGGCCTCGAACGCGGCGCAGTCGCCGACGCGATGATCGGTGCATCCGGCGCCGAGGCCCCCGATGGCGAGGACGAGGAGCATCAAGGTTGTCTGCACTCGCGTACTGTACGCTCGGTGGCCGGTACCTGGGATCACGACGTCGACGTCTTGTTCGACGATCACCTGCCGAGCGCGGTGCGACCAACGGCCGCGATCCAGTTCACCCCTGCCCAGGTCGTGCGCCAGGCGGCACGACTGCTCGCGCCCGACCCCGGCGCGCGCGTGCTCGACGTCGGCGCGGGCGCCGGCAAGTTCTGCCTGATCGCGGCGAACACGGTGCCGACGGCCACGTTCGTCGGGGTAGAGCGGCGCGCCGACCTGGTCGCCGTCGCGCAGCAGCTGGCGATCCGGCTCGCGATCGGCAACGCCACGTTCGTCGTCGGCGATGCGCTCGAT
>JAPLLF010000912.1 GCA_026387715.1 Pseudomonadota bacterium | reverse complement strand
CGGGCGCCGAGCCGGTCCTCGAGCGCGGCGATCTGCCGGGTCACGCCCGACGGGGACAGCTTCAACCGGCGTGCGGCGGGCGCGAACCCGCGCAGATCCGCGACGGCGACGAACACGGTCATGGCCTCGAGGCGATCCATACGTCATTGCAGTTCATGCAATGGTGAAGTGTCAATAGCTCCAATTGTTGTTGGTCATGGAACGACGCATCTTGGGTGCATGTCCAACATCCCCACGCCCGCCACGATCGACGCCGCTCCCACCGCCTCGCAGCCGCTGCTCGCGGCGGTCAAGCAACAGGTCGGCTCGGTCCCGAACCTGTATCGTATCGTCGCCAACAGCCCCGCCGCGCTCGAGGGCTACCTCGCGCTGGGCGGCGCGCTCGCCAAGGGCGCGCTCGACGCGCGGACCCGCGAGCGCATCGCGCTCGCCGTGGCCGAGCTCAACGGCTGCGACTACTGCCTGTCCGCACACACCTACCTCGGCACGCACGTCGCCAGGCTCGACGCCGCCGAGCTGAGCGCGAACCGCGACGGCACGTCCTCGGATCCGAAGGCCGCCGCGGCGATCCAGTTCGCCACCGCGCTCGTCCGCGCGCGCGGCCACGTCGCCGCCGCCGACGTCGACGCGGTCAAGGCCGCGGGGTACGGCGACGCGGAGGTCGTCGAGATCATCGTCCACGTCGCGCTCAACACCCTGACCAACTACGTCAACTCCGCGCTCGCCACCGAGGTCGACTTCCCGAAGGTCACGGCGCGCGCGGCCCTCGCCCGCTAGGTCAGCCATGCCCACCAAGGTCGCGAGCGACATCGCGTTCACCGACACCGTCAAGGCCCTGCAGGCGCACCACGGCTCGCGCAAGGCGTACGCGCGCATGGAGGCCGGGGAGGGCTGGGAGACGACGCTCACCGCGGACGTCGCGGCGTTCATCGGCGCGCAGACCAGCGTGTTCCTCGCCACCGCCAACGCCGCGGGCCAGCCCTACATCCAGCACCGCGGTGGCCCCCCGGGCTTCCTGCGCGTGCTCGACGCGCACACGCTCGGCTTCGCCGACCTCCGCGGCAATCGCCAGTACATCTCGATCGGCAACCTCGCCGAGAACGCCAAGGTGCACCTGTTCCTCATCGACTACGCTCACCAGCGGCGGGTCAAGATCTGGGGCACCGCCACCGTCGTCGACGACGATCCCGCGTTGCTCGCGCGGCTCGTGGTCGACGGCTACGGCACGCCGGAGCGCGCGATCGTGATCCGCGTCGCCGCGTGGGACCCCAACTGCCCGCAGCACTCGTTGGACGCCAGGCGATCGCGACCAGCTCTTGCAGCCGGCGCGGGTCGCTCGCGGACGTCTTGCACATGAAGCCGCTCTTGTGCGCGAAGTGCACGTCCGGCTGATCCTCGACGCGCGAGAAGTCGAGGCGCGGATGATCCTCGTAGCGGCCGATGCCGAAGCCGCCGCCGCGGCGGTCCGGATAGATGATCGCGGCGATCACGCTCTCGAGCTTCTGCGCGCGGATGTAGCTGCCGACCATCGCGCTCGGCTCGTCGGCGTCGGGCTCGCTGCGCGGCAGGAACAGCGCCTCGATGACGCTGTCGCCGGACGGGATGCTCCAGCGCTGGACGCGCGTCGCGACGTAATCGAGCCGCTCGCGCGCGATGCGCAGGTACTCGAGGAGGTCCTCGCCGACCATCCGGAGGAACGCGTAGACCGGATCGGTGGGCTCGAGGCGGGTGGTCTGCGCGAACCGCCGCAGCAGCGTGATGTCGATCGGGGAGTTGAGCTGCGAGATCGCGCGGCGGGGCACGTGCAGCCACTCGGCGGTCTTGTTGGGGCCGCGCGAGTCGAACCACTCGGCGGGCTCGAGCCAGTCGCAGAACTGCAAGGCGTCCTGGTAGAGGCCGAGGTGATCGAGCACGAGGCTGAGCGCGCAGGTGGGCGGATGCTCGCGCGGGAAGTGGTGGTGGTCGAAGTTGCTGCGCGCCGGATCGTGGCTGCCACCGACGTCGACGATCGCGACCTGCGGATCGTCGAGCTCGGCCGGCGTGGGATCGCGCCGGACGATCGGACAGCCGTAGCGCGCGACGAGCACGCTGACGGCGAGCAGGTCGTCTTTGTGCGCGCCGCCTGGATGAGTGACGATCAGGTGCACCATGGTGCGCGCACCCTACGTGAGATCCTGCCGTCGTGGGGCCTCCCTGGGTGCTTGCGGGCACCGTCCGCTCGACGGCATGCTGGGCGTCATGCGCATCTCCCGCTCCACGCTGCTGCTGACGCTCGTGTTCGCCAGCGTCGCCCACGCCGGCCCGCCGTCGGGCTGGAAGTTCCACGCCGGCGACAAGGGCAAGCCCGCCATCCTGTTGATCCACGGGCTGGCGGCCTCGCGCACGCACTGGACGAACCCCGCCGACACCTGGAGCATCAAGTCCGCGCACTACAAGCACTGGCAGGCCCCCAAGAAGCAGGCGGCGACGTCGAAGCTGCCCAAGATCAAGGGCGACGTCCGCTCCATCGTGCTGTCGAGGGTCGACCCGCACGCCGACGCCGACGGCAGCTTCTGGACCTTCCTCGTCAAGCAGGGCTTCACCGTCGCGACGTGGAACCAGATCCCCTGCATGGACACCGACAAGACGCCGTCGACGGCGTGCCTCGACAGCGACACCTTCGACGTCGCGTATCCGTCGGCGCAGCTCGCGCTGGCGCACCTCGCCACGCTGACCACCGAGGACATCGCGCTCGTCGGTCACTCGCGCGGCGGGCTCATCGGTCGCAAGCTGCTCAAGGAGTCGCCCAAGGCGCTGCCCGCGATCGGCCGCGTGAAGTGGTTCGTCACGCTCCACACGCCGCACCACGGCTCGAGCATGGCGACCAAGGGTAACGACCTTCAGAAGGCGCTCGCCAACCCGCTCAAGGGCGTGAGCCTCGGCTTCGTGCCCGACGCGCTCGAGAAGCTCGCGAAGAAGCTGCTGCCGGCGATCGGCGACCGGCTCGCGGGCTCGATCGACACGCTCGTCCTGGTCACGGGGATGACCGGCGCCCGCGAGCTCGACGCCAAGGGTGCGGTGTTCAAGAGCCTCGAGGCCGACGAGGTGAAGCACCCCGGCACCCGGTACTTCACGTTCGGCGGCACCTCGCCGCGCGTCGCGCGGGTCTACGCGCGCGTGTACACCGACGGCGGGCGCGACTGGAAGACCGCGCCGCGCGAGCTCCTCGACTTCCCGGGTGACCTCAAGGTGGCGTTCCCCGAGATGCAGCAGGGTGGGGATCTCCTGGTCACCGACGCGTCGTCGAAGTTCAAGTTCGAGGACCAGCACTTCACCAACAAGCTCAACCACGCCGAGGTGCTGTGGAACCGCGGCGTGCAGGCCAAGGTCGCGTCGCTGCTCGTCGCCGAACCCAAGGTCGCCGACGGCGAGATCACGAGCGGCGACGGCGACGCGGACGACGACGCAGACGACGACGACGGCACCGACCCGACGCCCTGACACGGCCCCACGGTGTGCGCGCACACAACGATCGTCAGCAGGCGCGACAGCCCCTCCGGGATCGTTGACGAGCGTCAAGGCGATGGCGCGACCCCGATCGGGATTCCAGGCGCTTGGCGTGCATCCGAGCCTCCTGAAAACCGGCCCGGCACCTGCAGTCCTCCCGATCAAGGAGAACCGCATGACCGCTGCACTGAGCACCCGCGACTACGCCCCGTTCCAGCAACCGACCTCGTCGATCGCGCCGATCGCGCCGATCGCGGCGCCGTCTGCACGCGGCACGCAACCGCAGATCCAGGTCGCCCCCGTCGACAAGGCCGCCGAGGACGACGCGCTCCTCGGGCAGTACATCCCGATCCACTACCACTACCAGATGCTCGATCAGCAGGCCCGGATCGGCGGCTTCGAGGCCGCCATCAACCACGTGGTCAAGCCGGGCATGAAGGTGCTCGAGCTCGGCGCCGGGACCGGCGTGCTGTCGTTCTTCGCGGCGCGCGCTGGCGCGGCCATGGTCTACAGCGTCGAGCGCCTGCCGCACGTGGCGAAGGCCGCGCGCGGGTTCATCGCCGCGAACGGTTGCGGCGATCGCGTCCAGATCGTCAACGGCGATGCCGCGACGTACCTGCCGCCGGAGCCGGTCGACGTCGTGATCTGCGAGATGCTCCACTCGGCGATGCTGCGCGAGAAGCAGCTGACCGTCATCGCGTCGTTCAAGCAGCGCTACCTCGCGCGCTTCGGCGGCCCGCTCCCGCGGTTCCTCCCCGAGGCCGCGGTGCTGGCGGTCCAGCCGCTGATGACCGACTACCAGTTCCACGGCTACGAGGCGCCGGTGCCGATGTTCGTCGACGCCACCAACGCGTACCGCGCGACGAACCTGGCGGCGCCCGCGCTCTACGCGGTGTTCTCGTACGACGACGCCTACGAGGCGCGGTTCGACGTCGACCTCGCGGTCGTGATCGCCGAGACCGGCACGCTCAACAGCCTGCGCTTCATCACGAAGAACCTCCTCACGCTGCTCCCCGAGCAAGGCCGCTCGATCGACTGGGACATGATGGACCTCGTGATCCCGCTCGGCACCCCGGTGACCGTCGCGGCCGGCGAC
>JAPLLF010000766.1 GCA_026387715.1 Pseudomonadota bacterium | reverse complement strand
TGGGTGAGCGCCCGCCGCGCCCCCACGGCATGCTCCGTCGCGCGCCGGCCCGCGTCGACGATGAAGTAGCCGACGTGCGCCTGACGCTCGCGACCCTCGCTGGCCAGGTGGACCGCCGCGCACGCGACGTCCTCCTCCGACTTCGAGCTGCGTCGCGCGATCGCCTCGACGACGTGGCGATAGCGATCGCGCGTCGTGAAGTCCATCGTCGCGTAGGTCGGATCCTCGCGCAGGGTGCGCTCGACCCCGCTCGTCGCCTCGACGAAGTCGCGCCAGTCGATCGTCGCGATCGAGCGCAGGCTGCCGATGCAGTTCCCGATCGAGACCTGATCGGCCGCCTGGCTCTGCGTCGCGAGCTCGAACACCAGCTCCACGGTCTGGTGGTGCTCGCCGAGCCGATGCTCGAGCCACGACATCGGGAACGCGAGCGTCGAGCCCTGCGCCTGCAGCCGGCTCGCGAGCTCGCTGACGAACGCGTTGGTCAGCGGCGGATCCGCGGCGACCAGCTCGGCGAGCACGAGCACGACGTCGGTCGAGCTCGTCGCGGTGACGGCCAGCATGCGCTCGACCCAGCCCGCCGCGGCCTCGCGGTCGCGGCGGCCCGCGGCGACGGCCGTGACCACGCGCCGGAGGTTCTCGATCAACGCGAGCCGCAACATGATCGGGATCGCCCACAGCTCGCCGAGCCGGAGCGGCTGGATCTCCTGGTACGAACGCACGAACGCGCGGAGCCCGTCGAGATCCACGCGCCCGTGGGCGTGCGAGATCAGCTCGAGCGCGAGGTGATAGACGCGCGGGGTGCCACGCGTCGGGCCGTTCACCAGCCTCGGCAGTCGCGCAGCCGCGCCAGCAGCCAGTCGTCGTGTGCGCTGGCGCTCGCCAGCTCGTGCCATCCGGCGATCGTGCGGGCGTGACGTTCGAGTTGACCGACCGTGAACAGCTCGGCGCGGAGCGGCGCGTCGTCGAGGACGGGGGCACCGAGCGCAGGCGCCCACAGCTTCCGGACGAACGACGGCTCGAGGCTCGGGCGTTGCAACATGCACCAGTAGGCGCACGGCGCGCGGAGTCTCCGTCGCTATACCC
This sequence comes from Pseudomonadota bacterium, assembly GCA_026387715.1. Classification (GTDB taxonomy): domain Bacteria; phylum Myxococcota_A; class Polyangia; order Haliangiales; family Haliangiaceae; genus JABFXX01. The sequence continues at coordinate 1,034 of JAPLLF010000766.1, read as the reverse complement.
CGTCGAGCTCCAACCGCCTAGGCTTTCCGCGCGACGTACAGGATCGAATCATCGTGCGGATCGTCGTCGACCGTGACGCGGCGACCCGCGAGATCGAACGCGGTGTGAGGCACGAAGCCCGCCGCCTCGAGCTGGCGGTGCTGCTGCACGACGTCGATCAGATAGAGCATCACGCCGTAGTGGTGGCTCGCACCGTTGACGATCGCGTAGTCCGCGGTCGCGACCTGGCGGCGGTAGTTGCGCGCGCGATTGACCGCGCGCGTCGCGGTGTGACGAACGAAGCGCGCGGCGCGCACGACCGAGCGGAGCGAGACACCTCCGTGCTCGAACGTCGGCAGCTCGAAGATCCGGTGATGGACGCGCGCCCGACGGTTGTGGTTCGAGAACACGAAGTGCCCGTCGGGCGCGAGCACGCGCCGCACCGCCGCGAGGATCCGCAGGCGATCGCCGTGGCTGACCATGCCGATGCCGTTGCACGAGAACACGACGAGCTTGAAGTGGCCCTCGGGATAGCGCGACAGGTCGCAGGCATCGGCGTGCTCGATCTTCGCGTCGGGATGGCGCGCGAGCGTCGCCGCCACCATCGCCGGCGCGTAGTCGATGCCGGTGTAGTCGAGGCTGATCGCCCGGAGCGGCGCGACGGTGCGCCCCCCGCCGACGCCGAGATCGAGGATCGGGCGCTGGCGCACGTCCGCCGCGAGCTCGTCGAGCGCGGCGCGCTCCGGGAGGGTGAGCTCGCTGGCCGCGAGATACTGGGCGACGGCCTCGCGGGTGGCCATCGCGCGCTGGTTCACGTCATTCACGATCCCGCTATTGTACCTTTTCTCGACATGACCAAGATCGACATCTCGACGCGGGACGGCGTGTGTCCATGTGACGTGTTCCGGCCCGATGGAGCCCCACCCGCGGCGGGCTGGCCCGCCGTGCTCGTCTTCATGGATGGCATCGGCATCCGACCGGCGATGCTCGAGGTCGGCGAGCGGATCGCGGCGCACGGTTACTTCGTGCTGCTCCCCGATCTGTTCTATCGCTCG
>JAPLLF010000445.1 GCA_026387715.1 Pseudomonadota bacterium | reverse complement strand
CCGGGTCGGCGAGGAGCCGCCGATCTCGCTCGGGCGGGCGCGCAACCTGGCGCTGTTTCCCGACGGCAACGCGGTGTTGATGGTCACCACGCCGACCTCGCCGCTGCGGATCACCGCCGAGGGCAAGCCGAACGTGGCGTTGCCGCTCGGGGCGATCGAGCGGCTCGACGTCGGCGATCGCCCCGCGATCGCGTGGAGCGGGCGGTACGTCGTCGTGCGCGGGGCGGCGAAGGGCCAACCCATGCGCCTGTGGCGGTACGATCTCGAGGCGAAGACGCCACCCGAGCCGGTCGGTCCCGACAAGACCGGGGAGGGCACGCATCCGATCACCGCGGACGGCGCGGTGCTCGCGATCGCCGATCGCGGGAAGGGCATCCAGCTGGTGTCGCTGACCGGCGCGCCGACGCGCGTGATCGGGAGCGGGGAGATCGTGCCGCTGTCGTTCAACGAGGCCGGCACGTCGCTGTTCGTGATGGCGTTGCACAACTATCCACGCCACCTCGTCGAGATCGAGCTCGCGACCGGCCGCGAGACCGAGCTCGCGGTGATCTCGCCCGAGGACAAGCCCGATCGCTTCACGGTGGCGATCGACGCGACCGGCGCGACCCTGGCGTACTCGACGATCAGCGAGAGCGCCGAGCTGTTCATCATCGAACCACCGACGAAGCTGCAGTAGCCAGGGACGTCTCCCCCAGCGGAATGCCCCAGGTGATGCCGCGACCGCCCACCCAGCCGCCGTTCGCCGGCGCAATTCGTGTGGGCTCGCCGACACTCGCTGCGCGCGATGCGCAGGCGCGTGCGCAACGCGCGCGCCTGCGTCGTCGGCACGTCGACTGCACACGCGACAACGCAGTGAAGTCCATCTACACCAGCTTGTTCATCACGCTCCTGGGTTGCACGACCGAGGTGCCCGCCTACTACGAAGATCAGGGCGCGACCGAGGGCGCCAGCATCGTCACCGACGACAGCCTGCGGCTGTCCGGCTGCCACGGCACCGCGTCGTCGGCGGTGCCGGCGGACGGGCGCTACACGATCACGACCTTCGGTGGTCCCGGCGATCATCAGGCGATGTCGTGCGGCGGCTACGCCGACGGGACCGGCTGGTATGCGGCGTCGCGTCAGCGCTACGGCTGCGCGGGCCGCGTGAAGATCGAGGCGAACGGCAAGTGCGCCGTCGTCGAGACCAAGGACTACGGTCCCGATGCGTGCGTCGAGCGCGCGGCGGGGATGCCGATCATCGACGTGTCGCCGAAGGTGTCGCGCCTGTTGTTCGGCGAAGCGGGTGCGGGCTGGAGCGATCACCTGGTCGTCACGGTCACCGCAGTCGACGCGGGCGCCGCGCTCGATCCGTGCGTCGCCGACGCGCCGACGCCGACGCCCGACCCGACCGATCCGACCGCTCCGCCCGATCCGGCGAGCCCGACGACGTGCACCTCGGCGACCCTCGGCCGCGACGTCGCCGACGGCGTGTGCGTGCGCTCCGCGAGCGACGGCGCGTGGTTCGCGTGCGACGCCGGCGCCTGGGTGGCGCGGGCGTCGGACGCCGGGTGCGCCGAGGCGTACGGCTACTGCGCCTCGGCGACGCTCGGCGAGAGCGTCCCGGCGCGGACGTGCGTGCAGTCCGCGGCGACCGGCACGTGGTACCAGTGCAACGGGCAGGGCTGGGTCGCGCCCGTGAGCACCGCGGATCGCAGCGGGCCGATCGGCGACTGCGCGTCGTGGCACGCGAACTGACCTGATTGCTCTACGATGCGTGCATGTTCACGCTCGACGAGCAGACGCAGATGGTTGCCGGAGTGATCCGGCAGTGGTGTCGAACGACGCTCGCGCCGAAGATCCCGGCGCTCGAGGCGGGCACCGAGATGCCGTTCGACCTGATGAAGCAGCTCGCGAAGACGTTCGGCTTCGACGCGATGCTCGCCGGGCCGGTGAAGAAGCGGATCGCGAAGCTGCGCGCCGGCGAGGTCACGCCCGACGAGGGGCTCGCGGCCTCGACGGGCAACCCGATGATGATGCACGTCGTCGTCAAGGAGCTGTCGCGCGTGTCGCCCGGCTTCGCGATGGGGTTCGGCGTGTCGCTCGGGTTGGTCGGCGGCGCGATCGTCGCCAAGGGCACCGCCGACCAGATCGAGAAGTGGGGCCTGCCGCTCACCGCGGTCCAGCTGATCGGCTCGTGGTGCCTGACCGAGCCCGACGCCGGCAGCGACGCGTTCGGCTCGATGCGCACGCGCGCGACGCGGGTCGACGGCGGCTACGCGCTGACCGGCAGCAAGACGTTCATCACCAACGGCCCGGGCGCGGACGTGTTCCTCGTGTACGCCAGGCTCGACGACGATGTCGCGACGTTCATCGTCGAGCGCGGCCTGCCGGGGGTCACCGTCGGCCCGCCGTTCAAGAAGATGGGCATGCGCGACTCGCCGACCAGCGAGGTGTTCTTCGACGACGTCCGGCTCGGCACCCAGCACCTGCTCGGTGGGCGCGAGGGCGCGGGCGGCCGCTCCGACACCAAGGTCAGCCTGGGCAGCGAGCGCAGCGGCGTGCCGTCGATGGCGTGGGGGATCATCGAGCGCTGCTACGACGCGTCGCTGCAGTACGTGCGCGACCGCAAGCAGTTCGGCCGCCCGATCGGCGAGTTCCAGGCGGTGCAGCTCAAGATCGCCGATCTGTTCCTCAAGCTGCGCACGGTCGAGAACATCGTGTTCCGCCTCGCGTGGATGCAGCAGCACCGGGTGTCAGACATGCCGTTCATCAACGCGAGCAAGGCGATGGCGGCCCAGCTCGCGGTCGACGCGGCGATGACCGCGATCCAGATCCACGGCGGCTACGGCTACATGGAGGAGCTCGGGCTCGAGAAGCTCGCGCGCGACGCCAAGCTGCTCGAGCTGGGGGCCGGCACGACCGACATCAACCTCCTCGCGGCCGCCCGCGAGCTGATCGGCGTCGGCGCCTCGACCTGAGGTGTAGGAATTCGCCACGACGTCGGGGACCCCCACGGGGCGCCGTGGTCGGTCGCCAACGAACGTTCTCGCCCGACCCGGATCGCCGCCGTGATCGGCCCCGCGCGCGGCGGCCCGGGACGTGCTCGTGGATCCTGGCATGCGTCCAACTGGTCTCCTCTCCCTCGGTTTCCTCCTCGTCCTGTCCGCCGTCGCCGTCGCCGTCGCCGATCCCGTGGTCGATACCCACACACACACCCAGCCCACCTCCTCTACCTACGACGTCGGATTCCGGGTCGGCGGCTACGGCTTCAAGCGCGAGCACGACACCAGCGCCACGAGCTGGACCGAGTGTCGGATGGACGGCTTCGGCGTGTTCGCGAGCCGGGCGCTGCGCGGGCCCTTCTTCGTCGAGGGTGGTGTCGATGTCTACGCCTCGCAGAACTTTCCGACGCCGGCCAACCCGAGCGATCTCCCGATCGACCGCATGAGCGGGCTGTTCAGCGCCGCCGGGGGCGTGCGCGCCGACGTGACCTCGTGGCTGCGCGGCTACCTCCAGGTCGGGGCGGGCGTCGAGGTCACCCGCGTGGCGGTCGTGTACGCGGCGCAGAACACGACGATCCGCGATACCAAGACGATGCCGGAGGCGTTCTTCGGCGTCGGCGTCGATCTGAAGATCGCGCGCGGCACGTTCGTCGGCGCCTCGTTCCGCACGCTGGTGATGGGCAACTTCGAGTACGACCAGCAGAACCTCACGAAGCCGAGCCCGTGGATGGCGGCGCCGTCGGCGGCCACCGTGTTCGACGCGTCGCCCGATCTCGCCGCGCAGGGCCAGTTCTACGTGCGCCGCGATCTGTAACCACGGG
>JAPLLF010001172.1 GCA_026387715.1 Pseudomonadota bacterium | reverse complement strand
GCAGTTCGCAGCGTTGCGTCAAGGTGTCCGAATGCCGGACATGCCGGACGCTTGCTGTCCGAATACCGGACGCCATGGCCATTGCGTTGGCCGGGTCTGTCTGGCCAGGTGTGCCCGTCCTCGCGGCCAAGCCACACCTCGGCTATCGCGAAGTTCAAGCCGCTGCCGCGCAGGGCCTCCCTCGCGTTCCTTGGTGTGGAGGGTGCGTTGAGCAGCAGTGGTGGGCACTACATTGGCACTGCCAGAGCTGCGGCCACGCCGAAGACAGCTCTCCAACCCGGTGGGCATTCGTGGATGGTGACGCGGGGCAACCCGTAAGGTATGCGCCAAGGTTCAGCGGTTGGGTCTGCCGCCGATGCCTGGTACCTGGTACGGCCCTCGATGCGGTCGTGCCGCTACTCGCGACGCCGGTGCAGCTATTCTTCTTCGCGGTGGGGCTTGCGGGGCATGCCGCGCTCGCGGCGCGTCAGGCCCAATCTGATCGGGACCTAGCAGTCTGGTTGCAGCGTCGGTACGGCTACATGGCGAGATCGTAGCCTCGATGATCGCTTGCACGATTGCGCCAAAGTCGCTATGGACGAGCTGTGACTTGGATCGTTCGCGACGCCCTCATATCCCACCCACCGGTGGTCGAGATCTGGGTCACGATGTCGGTCGTTGGGTAATCGTGCTTTTGCTGGCGTGGCGATCAGTCCCGGCAAAAGCACGTTTCCTGTCCAGGTCGGCCGCCTTCGACGTCTACGCGGTTGAATCGTCTGCGAAGATTCCACGCTCTCGCTGACAGCGCGGCGATAGGTGCATGAGGTTGCCGGGGCAAATGAGCTACTGGATCGACGAAGCACAAGGTGCAGTTTAGTTTTCTGAACCCACCCGTTGCGTGGAGAGCATCAATGAAGACCAAATCCAAAAAAAACACCAACGGAACCACCAAGCCGATTCGGACACAGCAAGCGACGCTGTGGGCGAAGAAGAAGCCCAAGGCCAAGAGCCCGCCCGCGTGGATGCCCGACGAGGTCGCTGTGTCGCTGAGCGGCGAACCTGGACCCAAGGGCCTGCTGATCACGGGCGGCTGGACGATGGCCCCGCGCGAGAAGTGGGTGAAGGCTCGGCTGGAGGCCAACCTCGATCGCCTCGCTGAGGAGTGGGCGCAAGAGGTGAGCAAGGGCTGGGTTCTGGAGATCCGCTAGCGGCTGCGTTTCCACTGTAACCACCATCGTGAACGCGATCCTGGACAGGCCCCTCAAGTAGAAAGCGAATCCGTGACCGTGACCAAGAACATCACCGAACTGACCGATGCCGGCTTCAAAGCCGACGTGCTCAACGCCAAGACCCTCGTGCTCGTCGACTTCTGGGCGACGTGGTGCGGCCCCTGCAAGGTGATCGTGCCTGCGCTGGAAGCCGTCGCCAACGCCTACGTGGGCAAGCTCAAGGTCGGCAAGATGGACGTCGACACCAACCAGAAGGTGCCGAAGGAGTACCGCGTGTCGTCGCTTCCGACGCTGCTGCTCTTCAAGGACGGTAACGTGGTGGCGCAGATCATCGGCGTCGTGTCGCGCGCGAAGCTGGCGGCAGAGATCAAGCGGCACCTGTAGCCATGCCGTACCCGCCGTACCTCAGACCAACTCCCGATCCATCTCAACACGATCGCACACGACCGCGTCAGGCAGCGAAGCGGTTGCTCCTCGGCGCCTGCTGAAGCACTGCCACCGAGGCGCCAGCCCCTTGCGCGCTCCGTGTGTTCACCGGCAAGATCATCTGGTCGGCCACGGGGGCTGAACGAAGAGGGAGCCAGCGGAGCCATGCCAACAATACCGCGTCGAGGTGCCTACGTTTCTGCTCCCACGCCGAAAGCTTCCCCCCCTGCGGCGCCATTCACGGGTTCGCAGCCACAGCAGCCGGTCGAGCCGTCCCGGACCCTTGGCGTGACCTTTCCCGAGGGCGATGAGCCCCTGGAAGATTGGAACGTCTTGATCGTGACAGGCGAAGAAGCGGAGGTCCAAAGCCTGGAGGTGTTCGGCGAGGAGAACCCAGGCGACGACGTCGCGACGAAGGTCGCAGCGCTACCTCATGCGCAAACAGGATCCGGATCGGCCGTCGGAGCAAACGGCGGATACGAAGCCTACGCGGTGCGAGATCCCCAATCTGGGGTCGGCTGGGTGGCCTGCTGGCAGGAGAACGGCGAGGAGCCGGGCGTCTCCAGAACCTTCTCAGGCAAGAGCCTCAAGATCGCGATTCGCGATGCGCTGCGCGAGATGGATGAGGAGGGCGCTGGCCACCTGGGCGAGCGCCCCGCGCCCTACAGTTCATACTCGTACTCAATTTCGAGACCGTCGCGCCCACCAAAATCGTCCCCGCCATCCAAGGTTGTCGACGAAGCCGCGGCCACCGAGAAGGCCATCCAGATTCCCGATGGAAAGGCCTTGCGCTGCAAGGCGTGCCGGCGGCCCGTGTTCCACTACGGGCCGATCGACTGGAAGGGCGAAATCCTGTGCGAGGAGGGGCCCGTTGCTCCCTGCGACCACGTGAAGTTCTACCTGACGGGCAACTCTGATTTTCCAGTCTACTGTGCTCCCGACCTGCTTGCCAGGGCCATCAAGGAGCTCTCCACCGAGGACGATGATGATGAGGTCGACCCCGACGAGGCCTTGGAGCCGGGCGGCTGGCTGTACACTCATCGTGACCCGTTCATGGCTCGCGTCAGCACATGGTTGTCGACGCCCACGACGATCTACGTGATCGAGGCGATGGACCCTGAGTGGCTCGGCGTCGCTGGCTCCACGGTTGAGACGTGCAAGGTCACCGCGGCCTGACGGCGAGGAACGCGGGTGTCGCCCGAGGTGCCGCCGCGCGGCAAAGGCGACACCCAGCTCGAGCGCATCAGCCGCCGCACAGCTCCCAGTACGAGCTGCGTGCCTACTACTCCGGATCCGGATCGTCGAATCCAGATCGAAGCATCACTGGCGCCGAGAGCCGCGAGTGGATAGGGGAAACCCAACCTGCCGATGCCGTGATCTCTGCAAGCACCCGGATATCGGCTCTTCCTCCAGCAAGACGAGGTGGCCATCGCGGTGAAGCTCTTGCTAGATGGCGCTTGCCAGCTAGTCCGATGGACTGCTCGGCAAAATCGCCACAACGAGTTTTGCCCCACGAAACGGATAAGAGGATCGATGGGTGGTTT